>NZ_CAWPSZ010000033.1:0-11495 GCF_963890955.1 Pseudomonas sp. MF6747 | reverse complement strand
AGTGCAGTGGTGGATTCTGAACTCGGTCAACTTGTGGGAGCGGGCTTGCTCGCGAAGGGGGTGGGTCTGTGACACATGAGTTGACTGACCCACCGCATTCGCGAGCAAGCCCGCTCCCACATTTGGATTTCTGTGAATCAGATAGATGGGTGTCGTTTGCACTCGGTCAAAGGTGGGAGCTGGCTTGCCTGCGATGGCATCTACTGGTTATGCCTGATACACCGAGGTGTCTGCATCGCAGGCAAGCCAGCTCCCACAGAAAAGCAAAGCAGTGCAGTGGTGGAGGCTGAACTCGGTCAACTTGTGGGAGCGGGCTTGCTCGCGAAGGCGGTGGGTCTGTGACACATGAGTTGACTGAACCACCGCCTTCGCGAGCAAGCCCGCTCCCACATTTGGATCTCTGTGCATCAGATAGAAGTGTGTTGCTGTGCTTTTTTGCTGCTACCACTCAGGTCGGCTACTAGGCCGCCGTGTTCTGCTTTTGATCTTGCTTTTGACTTCGATCTGACAGCCCGCCCAACCCCAGCAACCCGAATATCTCCCGCCGCAACCCCACCAGATACGCATCATCCCGATGCCGAGGATACGGCCGATCAATCGTCAATTGAGTCTGAACCTTGGCCGGCCGGTCACTGAACACAATCCCGCTCGCCACGACAGCGCCGCTCGCCACATCGAGGCGGTGTCAGGTCGTCAGATCAGCCAGCCCCAGGTGCTCGCGCAGCGTCGAGCCTGCATAGGCGGTACGAAACAACCCCTTGCGCTGCAAGTGCGGAATCACGCTCTCGACAAACTCAGTGAACGAACCCGGCAGATAGCCCGGTGAGATCACAAACCCGTCGCATCCGCCTTGCTCGAACAGCTCCGCCAACTGGTCGGCGATCTGCGCGCCAGTGCCCACCAGTTGCGGCACGCGTACGCTGCTGGCGAAAATGCGGCCGAGTTGTTCCAGGGTGATTTCAGGCCCTTGCATCAACAGCTTTTCCGCTGCAGCGGCAGGGATCAGTGGCGACCGGGCAACCTCGGCCAGGGTGGCCGTCAGCGGGAACGGCGACAGGTCCACATTGAGCTGCGAAGCAAGTGTCACCAGCCCCAGCTCAGGGCGTGCCAGGGCGTTGTGCCGATCGCGCTTGGCACGGGCTTCGGCCTCGCTGCCGCCAATAAATGGCATCACCGCGGTCAACACCTTGCAGCTGTCGGCGTCGCGCCCTTGCTGCACCACTTGGGCACGCACGTCATCGCGAAAGGCGCGCATCGCGTTCAAATGCGGGTGAATGGTGAAAATCGCCTCGGCCCAGCGCGCGCCAAACCGCCGTCCGCGCCCGGACGAACCGGCCTGAATCAATACCGGACGGCCCTGGGGCGTGCGCGGGATATTCAGCGGGCCTTCGACCTTGAACCACTCGCCCTGATGCTGCACCGACGTGATCAAGGCCGGGTCGGCGAGCACGCCATGTTCGCGGTCCAGCTTGAGGGCGTCCTTGCCCCAACTGTTCCAGAGCTTCAATGCGACTTCGACAAACTCATCGGCGCGGTCGTAGCGCAGGTCGTGTTCCAGGTGCCTGTTCTTGCCGAACAGGCGCCCTTCGCTGTCATTCATCGACGTGACGATATTCCACGCCGCGCGGCCCTTGGACAGGTGGTCGAGGGTGGCAAATTCGCGCGCGATGTGTGCCGGTTCGTAATAGGTGGTCGAGCGCGTCGCGCCCAGGCCCAGCTTGCGGGTCTGGCCTATCAGGTAGGAGAGAATCGGCAGCGGGTCCAGGCGCGTGGCGTCCTGGGCGCCGTAGCGCAAGGCAAACTCGCGCGAGCCGCCCATCTGGTCGCCCACGGCCAGGCGGTCGGCGAAGAACAGGAAGTCGAACAGGCCCTCCTCCACCACCTTGGCGATGCGCGAGTAATAGTCGGGGTCGAGGTAATTGCCGAGCGTTTCGGGGTGACGCCACACGGCGTGGCTGTGCACCACCGGCCCACTCAGGAGGAAGGCTGACAAATGGATCTGGCGGCTCATGGTTTGGGGGTCCACACGGTGATATCGGAGACGTTCAGCGGCTTGGGAATCAGCTTGGCGCCATAGTAGGTGTCGGCGATGCGTTGCTGTTCGGCAAGGTTTTGCAGCTTGACCGGGATGATGTCGTAGCTGCGCCGGCTATTGGCGCGCTCCACCGTGGCCGGTGGGATGTTGCCCCACAGCGGCCCAAGGATGTCAGCGGCTTGCCTGGGATGGGCTTTGACCCATTGGCCGGTCTCGCGCAGGGTATCGAAGGTGACTTGCAGCACATCCGGGTGCGCGTTGGCAAATTGTGTGGTCGCCAGGTAGAAGCGGTTGTAGTTCGCCAGGCCGTCGTTGCCATCGGCGATCACACGCACGTGATGTTCAAGCTGCTGGGTGGCGAAGAACGGGTCCCAGATCACCCAGGCATCCACGCTGCCATTTGAAAATGCAGCGCCACCGTCGGGCGCCTCAAGGTAACGCGGGGTGATATCGGCCAGCGTCAGGCCGGCTTTGTGCAGCGCCGAGATCAGCAGAAAGTTGCTGCCAGAGCCCTTGGACACGGCCACGGTCTTGCCCTTGAGGTCGGCGATGCTGTGGATCGGGGATGCGTCCTGGACGATGATCGCCTGGGCGCCGGGCAATGAGTTTTCCTGGGCGTAATACGTCAGCGGCGCATCGGCAGCCTGGGTGAACAGCGCAAAGGCGTCAGCCACGTCTGCGTGCAAATCGACGCTGCCGGCGTTCAAGGAACTGAGCAGGCCGGTGCTGAATTCATGCCAGTTGACGGTGAAACCCAAGGGCTTGAGGCGCTGTTCGAGCTGGCCATTTTGCTTGAGCAGGATCCACAGCGTCGACGAGCGCTGGTAGCTGATGTCCAGGGTCTGCTCGGCGTGGGCCGCCGCTGCAGCAAACAGCAGGCTGGCGGCGAGGATCAGTTGTTTCAACGTCATGGAAGGCCTTGGCATAGGTGAGTTGAAGGAAGCTGCTTATGCCAAAAGACCCCATAAAGCCTGGCAAACAAGCAAACTCGATTATATTAAGGACGGCTAATTATGAAAGAACCCTATAATTCTATGGTTATGCCCAATTCGTCGGAACGCTTTAAAAGCGCCCTAAGCTCAGACCGAAAGAGTATTTATCGAATGCTTTTTAGAACTTTAAGCTTGGTCTTATTTCGCTGAAGATCGAGCGCGTCATGTCTATTCGTCGTCCCCTCGCCGTTGTCCTCGGGCTGCTGGCCTTTTGCGTTGCGGTGAGCGCCGAGGCTCAGGAAACCGTGCGCATCGGTTACCAGAAATCCTCGACCCTGATCACCCTGCTGAAAACCCAGGGCACGCTTGAAAAAGCCCTCAAGGCCGACCACATCGACGTGAGCTGGCATGAATTCCCCAGCGGCCTGCCGCTGCTCGAAGCATTGAACGTGGGCAACGTGGACATCAGCGCCGACGTGGCCGACACCGTGCCGATCTTCGCTCAGGCCGCCCAGGCCAAACTCACCTACTTCGCCCAGGAAGCGCCCTCGCCTTCAGCCCAGGCCATCGTGGTGCGCAAGGACTCGCCGATCCAGCAGTTGGCCGATTTGAAAGGCAAGAAAATCGCGGTGACCAAGGCCGCCGGCACTCACTATTTGCTCATCGCCGCACTGGCCAAAGCCGGCTTGGCGTTCTCGGATATCGAGCCAGCCTATCTGTCGCCGGCCGATGGTCGCGCGGCCTTCGAGAACAACAAGGTTGACGCCTGGGTCACCTGGGAACCGTTCCTCACCAGCGTGCAGCGTCAACTGCCGACCCGCACCCTGGCCGACGGCGCAGGCCTTGCCAGTTACAAGCGCTATTACCTGACCGGCACGCCTTACGCCAAGGCGCATCCCGAGGTCTTGAAACGTGTGTATGAGCAGTTGGAAAAAGCCGGTCAATGGGTAAAAACCAACCCACAGGACGCGGCGAAAGTACTCGGCCCACTGTGGGGCAACCTGGATGTGGCCACGGTGGAAGCCGCCAACGCGCATCGCAGTTACGAGGTGCAACCGGTCACGGTCGAACAGTTGGGTGAGCAGCAAAAGATCGCCGATGCCTTCTTCAAGGCTGGCTTGTTGCCCAAGGCGGTGGATGCCCAGGATGTGCAGACCTGGCAGCCGTGAAAAGTTTCATTTGGCAACCCCCACGGGTTGCCGCATAAAGGGCTTCTCCTCTTTTGCTGATCAGGTCATCGCGCATGATTTTCGCCATCCATGCACTCTACCTACCTAACGTGACCGAGCAGCGCGCCGCGCTGCTGCCCAGCCATCGCGACTACCTGGCAACGGTTGCCGAACGCATTGCGTTTGCCGGGCCGTTGCTCGGCGCCCAAGGCGAACCCGTGGGTTCGCTGATGGTGGTCGACTTTGACGATGAAGCCCATGTGCGGGCGTGGCTGGCGGCCGAGCCGTTTACGCATGGAGGGTTGTTCAAACAACTGGATGTGCAGGTTTTCCAGAACCGCTGGCCACAGAAAGTCGGCTTCCCAGAGGCGTAAAGGCGTGGCGCGCGGGTAAACAAGCCGCCCGGGAAGTGGTACAACGGGTGTCCCGTGCCGCCCAGCGCTGCGCCACATCCCACTTCCTGGAGACCGCCGCTCATGACGTCCAAGCTCGAACAACTCAAGCAATTCACCACCGTGGTCTGCGACACCGGCGACCTGGAAGCCATCAGCCGCCTGCGTCCGGTCGACGCCACCACCAACCCGTCGTTACTGCTTAAAGCCGCCGCCATCCCGGAATACGCCGAGCTGCTGCGCACTGCCGTGAACCTGTCCAAGGGCGACGTCGGCTTGGCCTGCGATCATTTCGCCGTGTCGGTCGGTGCGGGCATTCTCAAGGTCATTCCCGGGCGCATCTCGACTGAAGTCGACGCGCGGTTGTCCTTTGACGAAGACGCACTGTGGGCCAAGGCCAACCAGTTGATCGCCCTGTACGACCAGGCCGGCATCGGCCGCGAGCGCGTGCTGATCAAGCTGGCGTCCACCTGGGAAGGCATCCGCACTGCCGAACGCCTGGAAAAAGCCGGCATCCAGACCAACCTCACGCTGCTGTTCTCCTTCGCCCAGGCCGTGGCG
The DNA here is from genome assembly GCF_963890955.1 of Pseudomonas sp. MF6747. NCBI lineage: Bacteria > Pseudomonadati > Pseudomonadota > Gammaproteobacteria > Pseudomonadales > Pseudomonadaceae > Pseudomonas > Pseudomonas sp. MF6747. The sequence continues at coordinate 6,406 of NZ_CAWPSZ010000033.1, read as the reverse complement.
TGCGCTGACGCCGGGGTGTTTTTGATCTCGCCATTCGTAGGCCGTATCTACGACTGGTACCGCAAAAGCACGGGCCTGGATTACACCGGCGCCGAAGACCCGGGCGTGCAATCGGTCACCCGTATCTACAACTACTACAAGGCCAACGCCATCCCGACCGTGGTCATGGGCGCAAGCTTCCGCACGCTCAGCCAGATCGAGCAACTGGCAGGTTGTGACCGCCTGACCATCAGCCCCGACTTGCTGCACAAACTCGACGAAGACAACGGTACGCTGGAGCGCAAATTGGTGCCGGGCGCTGAAGGTGAAGTGCGTCAGCAATTGACCGAAGCGCAGTTCCGCTGGGCGTCGAATGAAGATGCGATGGCAACGGAAAAACTCGCCGAGGGTATTCGGCAGTTCGCGCGCGATCAGGAGAAGTTGGAGGCGGTGCTGGCGGCGTTGTAACAGGACGCCCGATTGCTGTGGCGAGAGCCTGCGCCCTCGCCACAGCAGTCATTCAAAGGCTGTGTGTTCGACGTGATTCAGAACGGCCCCTTCGTCATCACCCGCTCATCAATAAACCCGCGCAACATGCCAATCCGTTGGGTGTAGGCATCACTCAGGCAGCTCAGCCGCGCGCCACACGCGCGCCGCTGCTTGAGCCAGTCCGCCTGCCCGTCCATCAATGAGCCGCGCCCGCCCATGGCCATGAAGTGCTTGTTCAGGTCGTAGAGCAACGCCATCGTGACGTCCTGGTCATTCAGGCTGCGGTTGGCGCAGATGGCAATTTCGTCAGCGGCCTTGGCCTTGGCGCAATCAAAGCTGGCGGCCTGGCTTGAAAGGCTGAGCATCAGGGTGCAAATACCGGTGAAGAGTGCGGGTTTGAGCAATGAACGTGACATCGGCGATGGGCTCCGAAGAAAATGGGCAAACGGCGGCGTTATAGATAGGCCCGCCGCCGACCAAAAAGTTCTTCGACACCGAGCACCCTTCAGTCGCGTTCACCCAGCGCGCGAGCGGTCAGTGCACCGAGTATTGCGCCGACGATCGGTGCCAGCCAGAACAGCCAGAGCTGCGACAGGTATTCGCCGCCGGCAAACAGCGCCGGGCCGGTGCTGCGGGCCGGGTTGACCGAGGTGTTGGTGACGGGGATCAGGACCAGGTGAATCAAGGTCAGCGCCAGGCCGATGGCGATGGGCGCAAAGCCCGCCGCCGCACCCGCCGCCGTCACGCGCATGATGATCAGAACGAAGAAAAACGTGGCGATCACTTCGGCCAGCAAGGCGGCAAGCATATCGAACTTGCCTGGGCTGAGCGCACCGTAACCGTTGGCGGCAAACCCGCCGACCGCAAAATCCGGCTGCCCGCTGGCAATTTCGTACAAGGCCGCAGCGGCAAGCATCGCGCCGAACACCTGCACCGCAATGTAAGGCAGCACATCAACGCTGCGAACACGGCGCCCCACCCATAAACCGATGGTCACCGCCGGGTTGAAGTGCCCGCCAGAGATACCGCCCACCGCGTAGGCCATCGTCAGCACGGTGAGACCAAACGCCAGCGAAACGCCAACAAAACCAATGCCCAGTTCCGGAAAGGCCGCCGCCAGAATGGCGCTGCCACAGCCGCCGAACGTCAGCCAGAAGGTACCTAGAAACTCTGCGGTCAAACGTTTTTGCACAATCGACTCCCTTGCATTCCAAGTGCTACGCCCTGTTGTTCAAGGTCGTGGCAATCGCCGTCACCACGGGATGTGGCAGGCCCGGGGCGACGGTAGCAATGGGCGTCAAAACGCCCTGTAAGGATTGTCTGGTTTTATCGAATGTGCAGCGTTTTGCCCGTCGGCTGCTCAGCAAAAAAATGCTTCCAGGGCCGCGCCCTGACAGGTCAACGAGGGTCTTTCTATGGCAGCCAGCCTTCCATGATGTTCTCCACCAGCAGGGTGTTATTCCACGCCACGCGTATGGGCAACTTGCGGTGGTCTTCTGTGGTCTCACCCACCCTTCATTTCTTTCTGCGTCCCAGAGCCACCGGGTCGCTACCCGCCGTGTCGACGGATCAATGCACGTTTTTATACTGATCCACGGCATCCATATAGGCCGCTTTCAATCCCAGACTCACCGTGCCGAGCACCTCGGAATTAAGCGTGGCAGCGTTCTGGCCTACCAGGCTCTGCCCCGATTGCTTGAGCTTGAGACGCGCGCGGCCCGCGTAACGAGCGCCGCCGATGTCCACTGAGAGCCTGACTTCACACGCGTAATAGTCTGGTGAGTTAAAGGTTTTAACAAAGACTCGGTCGATTTCAACGTCGGTTTTCAGCGCCGAACCCGGGACCGCGCCTATCGACTGCCGGGTGAATTCGGTCCAGTCGTCGACCGGCACGTTGGCGAAGCCTTCATAGAGCCCGACGTTGTAATTGGCCGCATGCCACACAACCTTGCTCGACTCCGAGCAACGTGTGCACCGCTCCCCGCCGGAAACGTGCACAACATCAGCCTGGATCACACGCGCTCTTATCGCGGCGAGCTCCGCCTCGGTGGAGTACGGAGCAAAATGCAGTTGGTTGGTGACGCAACCACTGAGTAAACACAGAAAACCTAAAACGACGAGGTGTCTCACGGGTTCAATCCTTTGATTGTTTCAAGTCATCAGTGACCAACGCATCAGCTGCTACGCGCCACGCCCTGCCCATACCGGTGAATCGCCAGGCAGTAGCCGATCAGCGCCACTGCCGCGAGCAACCCGCCCGCCGCGCCGATCCAGGCGAAGCCGAAGTGGCTGCCAACCCAACTGCCCATCAGGGCGCCGCCGCCGATGCCAATGTTGTAGATGCCGGAGAACATCGCCATGGCCACGTCGGTGGCGTCGGGTGCCAGCACCAGCACTTTGGATTGCATGGCCAGGCCAAAGCCCATGATCGCCATGCCCCAGAACACACTCAGGCCGACGAGGTAGGACTCGGCGCCGCTCAAGGGCAGCATCAGCGCCAGGCATGCCGCGAGCAGGAACACCGCACTGACCACGAACAGGTGCGGGTTGAAACGGTGCACCAGGCTGAACAGCAGCGAGCCGATGATGCCCGCGCCGCCGAACACCAGCAGGAACAGCGTGACCACGTTGCCGCTCAGGCCGGCGACGCCTTCGACGAAGGGTTCGATGTAGCTGTAGGCGGTGAATTGCGCCGTCACCACCATGGCGGTGAGCACGTACAGCGCCACCAATGCCGGGCGCTTGAACAGCATCGGCAGGCTGCGCAACGAGCCGGAGTTCTGGCTCGGCAGCAGCGGCAAGGTGCGCGCCAGCCAGAACACCAGGGCCGCGGCAAAAGCGGCGATCACCAGAAACGTGGTGCGCCAGCCCATGGCTTCGCCGAGCAGGCGACCCAGCGGAATGCCCAGGACCATCGCCAGTGACGTGCCGGTGGCCAACAGGCCGAGGGCTTGCACCTGCTTGCCCTGCGGCGCCAGGCGCACGGCCAGGGAGGCGGTGATCGACCAGAACAACGCGTGGGACAAGGCGATGCCGATGCGGCTGACCATCAGCAAGCCGAAGCTGGTGGCAACGCTGGAGAGAATATGGCTGGCGATAAACAAGCCGAACAACACGATCAGCAACTTGCGCCGTTCGACGTTACGTGTGAGCAGCATCACCGGCAGCGACGTCAGCGACACGATCCAGGCATAGATAGTGAGCATCAGGCCGACGCTGGCGATGGGCATGTCGAAGCTGGCGCCGATGGCGCTGAGCAGTCCGACGGGGACGAATTCGGTGGTATTGAACACAAACGCGGCCAAAGCAAGGGCGATGACCGGTTGCCAGTTGGCTTGGGGGGTTGCGGCTGAAATGCTCATTGGCGGGCGAGGTACTCTGACGGTGATCCAACGGCCACGCAGAACAGCGCCGCCGCCGAGCATTCTATAGGTTTCTCGCCGCGCTGTTGACGCGCATCGTCGCTCTGAGGTTCAGGGCGAGGTCATGGTGATCACGTAGTTGCCCGACACAATCGGCGTGCCGGCGCTGTCTACCAGCAGGTAGCGCTGGTCGTAATAACGCCCGGCGCCACTGTCGGCAACCAGCTTCACCCGGGCCGCATCGACGCTGGCCACCGGCGCCAGACTGCGCACTTCGAAGCGGCTGCCGCGGTTGGAAGGGGCGCAGCCGGTCAACTCCATCACCGCACCGCTGCGCGCATTTGTCGCACACCCTGGCTCGACGATTGCGCCGGTGAACTGGATAGTGCCCTGCCCTACAGTCTGCGCCGCACCACAGGTACTGGCCCATAGGCAAAAGAGCCCTGCAAACACCGAAATACCTTTAACGCTCATGCCGACACTCCTTATTGGGCTCTCACCAAGGAAGTCGTCTGGCCGGGCGTTAACTTGAGGTGATTCGGCCAAGGGTGTGATCTAGATCACGGATCCACCTGCCCCATCATCTCGGGGATGCTTTCCGGCCGCTTGGCGTAGCGTTGCGCCAGCGCCGCGCACACCATCAACTGGATCTGGTGAAACAGCATCAGCGGCAGGATCAACACGCCCATGGTCGCGCCGGCGAACAGCACTTGCGCCATCGGCACGCCAGTGGCGAGGCTTTTCTTCGAGCCGCAGAACAAGATGGTGATGCGGTCTTCCTGGTTGAAGCCAAAGGCCTTGCCCAGCACGGTGGACGCCACCAGTACCAGGGCCAGCAACACACAGCACGCCACCACCAGGCCGCCCAACTCCCACACTGGGATCTTGTGCCAGATGCCTTCGTTGACCGCTTCGCTGAACGCGCCGTAAACCACCAGCAGGATCGAGCCCTGATCGACGAACTTCAGCCAGGATTTATTCCGGCCAACCCAATCGCCGATCCAGCGACGAGCGATTTGCCCGGCGATAAACGGCAACAGCAATTGCACGCTGATTTTCAGGATCGCGTCGACGGTAGAGCCCGCGTCGCCGTGCACGTTGAGCAGCAGCGTCACCAGCAGCGGCGTGAGGAAAATGCCGAACAGGCTGGAGGCCGCCGCACTGCAGATCGCCGCCGGGATGTTGCCGCGCGCAAGCGACGTAAAGGCAATCGCCGATTGCACCGTGGCCGGCAAGGCGCACAGGTAGAGCATGCCCATGTACAGGTCTTTGCCGATCAGCGGCGACAGCACCGGCTTGAGCGCCAGGCCCAGCAAGGGGAACAGCACAAAGGTCAGGCTGAACACCAGCAGGTGCAGGCGCCAGTGCCCGGCACCGGCGACGATGGCCTGGCGCGACAGCTTGGCGCCGTGCAGAAAAAACAGCAGCGCGATCGCCAGGTTGGTCACCCAGCCAAAGGCCACAGCGGTCTGGCCGCTGGCGGGCAGCAGGGAAGCGAGAATCACCGTAGCAATCAGGGTCAGGGTGAAGTTGTCAGGCAGAAAACGCGGGCGGGTCATAAGCAAATCTTCCAGGGGTTGCCAAGAGCATCGCTGCGACTCTAACGTAACGGCTTGTTACCGACTAACGCCAATGAGCCAGTAAATGCCGCCTAAAGGACATGACAAGACCGTCCGCCGCAGTGTTCCCGGGCTTTCCAGCCTGCCGCGGCCCGTGTATGGGCGCACGGAGTCGCTGCCCAATCGCGCGCTGACCCGCCGGCACAGCCACCCGTGGGTGCAGTTGTCCTACGCGATTTGCGGGGTGTTGGAGATCCAGACCAGCGCCGGCCGCTTCGTCGCCCCGCCCCAGCGCGCGGTGTGGATCCCGGCGGGCGTGCCGCACCGGGTGTTCAGTTCGCCGCACACGGAAATGCGCAGCCTGTACCTCGATTGCAGTGTCACCGCCTGGGCGGCCGAGCGTTGTCAGGTGTTGGAGGTGAGCAGTTTGTTGCGCGAGTTGATCCGTAGTTTCAGTGAGTTGCCGGTGGAATATGCCGAAGACGGGCCGGATGGGCGCCTGGCCCAAGTGGTGCTCGACCAGTTGGCCGCTGCGCCGCAGGTGGATTTGATGCTGCCCTTGCCCCTGGACCCGCGGTTGCGTCAGGTTTATCGCAGTTTGAATCTGCATCCGGAGCAGCAGACGACCTTGGGGGACTGGGCGCGCAGGCTGGGGGTGAGTGAGAAGACGTTGAGTCGGTTGTTTTTGAGTGATACCGGGCTGACGTTTCGGGCTTGGCGTCAGCGGTTGCGGCTGCTGAGTGCGTTGCCTGCCCTTGAGCAGGGGGAGCGGGTTACGGATGTGGCGCTGGGGTGTGGGTATGAGTCGACATCAGCGTTTATTGCGGCGTTTCGGCAGCAGTTTGATGCGACACCGGGGGAGTTTTTTCGGTGATGTTTTGGGGGGGTTATTGAGTACATATCCGTTGTTTGGGTGATGGCGGGTATGGGTTCCGCCCTTACGGCGGGTCACTTTGGAAAAGCCCCAAAGTAACCAAAGGGCTCTTGCCCCACCACTCGGCACCTCGCTTAGGCTCG
>NZ_CAWPSZ010000032.1:0-17504 GCF_963890955.1 Pseudomonas sp. MF6747 | reverse complement strand
CCACTGCTGAATAATCCGGTGTCTGGATCAAAGACAAAGCCGCAGTTGTTCGGGTTGTTGTAGCCCGCCGCGCCAGTTTTCGCACGCAGTGCACCGGTCATCAGACCACCCGACAGCGGGAGCTTAGTAGCGATAGCGTTGGTGACAGAAGCTGCGAAATTAGCGTCGCCACCTAGCGCTTTGGCAAGCTCCTCCAATGTGTCAAGGGCTCCCGGAGCACCGTTTACCAGAGCATTGATCGCAGCCTGCACGGTCCCCACAACATACTCGGCGGTGGCCACTGCCTTGGTGTTGGTGCCAGGAGCGGGAGTGACAGCTGTAGCGCCAGGTAGCACAGCATTAGGAATCGTTGTTTTTACGACCCCAAATCGTGCCAGCTCAGTAGAGTCAGACATGACAACAATGTCACTGCCTGCTTGAGGGGATGAGCCCTCAGTGGCGAACAGGCCAGTGTCGCCATCTACGCCAAATGCAAAACCAAGGTTCGCAGCATCGCTTTTCGGTAAGCCCTTTTTAGACCGGACGCCCGCGCCGGCCACGAGCGGTCCGGTCAGGGTACCTCCTGCAAGCGGAAGTTTCTTTGCATCCCCTTGATCGACGTATTCCCGTGTAGCCAAAACTACCGAAGGGTCAATTTTCAACTCGATGTTGGCCGTGCTGGACACAACGAAGTTCATGCGGATGACTTGAGTACGTCCTGACCCCTGTGAAAGGAGAGGTTTGAAGGTTGGCGCGCAGTTTGCCACAGCGACCAGATCGCCAGCTTCGTCGTATAAGCCGATTTCACGAATCCACCGCCCACCTTCATCGGCCGGAATGATCTGCTCAGCGATGAGGACCGCGGCGTTAACCGGGTCAATGCGAAGTTGATTGAGTGGTCGGCGGCGCCACTCATTGATCAGCTTGGTTTGTTTTGCCGACGGGATAGGGTCCGTGTTGTTTGCGTCACCGACACCCATATGGGTGAGCTTCCAAGGGATGCCAAGTGCATTGGCGTTGGCCTGTTTTGCCGCCCCTACGTCTGTAAGGATGGCGAAAAACTGAGAGTTCACATCGATCATGAGTACACGTCCAGGGTATCAATAGTGTGTTCGCGCCCGGCTACACCGAAGGTGCCATTGACCTCGATGTCACGCATGACAGGTGGGTAAACGTCGATTTCATCGCCGTCGTACATGGAAACGCCCATGTGCATTTCGCCGCGTGTTTCGAGACTGATCGCCAAACCGGTTAGATGCCTACTTACCGGTTTGGCGTCATCAATTAGCCGCTCCAGTTCCTGGTACATGTCTTCGGTAATGCCGGCTTCCAACACCCCGACCTTGAGGGCAAAAGTGCCCGGCACGCCCATAGGGGTGGTTTCATACCAGTGCTGAACATCGATCAAGTATCCAAGCGGCTCAACGACTCGTCGCAAGGCACCTACAGTGCCCTTGTGGGCATGCACAAAGAACGATGAGCGAATTACCGAGCGCTTGACCGCTTCAGACCAGTTGTTGTCCCAGCGGTCTACGGACCACGCCCATGCCAGCAACGGCAGGTAAGCAACCGGGCACTTGTCCGGGTTGTAGAGCGTGCGCAACGGTATGTCGCCCACTCCGTCCGTGGCGGCCTCAATAGCACGCTCAAGAAGCGTGCTATTGAGCGGCAGAAGACTTTTCATGTCAGTCCCCCAGCGTCACGGTTACGCCCGTGCAGTAAGCCGCCTGGGCCTTGGTAGGCCGTATGTCTTGCCACCCTGGCAAATCCACGCGCCTGACACCGCTAAGATGCAACTGTGCGTCGATCCCCGAACGAGCAACTTCAACACCCAAACGGCGCCGGGGGTTGATCCAGGCTTTAAGGCGACGCTCAGCCTCAAATAGAAGGCGCTCATTTTCTGAACCCGTACCCTCCATATGCAAAATCGCGTCAATGCGATAATTGATTACCTGGGCACCCTGCACATGGATTCTGTCCGCCACCGGTAAGATGTTGTCTTGGCTAAGGTAGGCCTCTACCTGCTTCAGTAGCGCCTGATCAGCCGTACCATCACCGTTGAGGTGCTGCACAGTGACCACCACAACCGCAGGCGTGGGGCTTTCAGCCGTAGCATCTCCAACCAGCGCCGATGCGCTACGCGCGTGCAGGATGTAGCTGTTACGCGGACCGGCCGTGGTAAGCCCTTCGAAAGCCGCCTGTACGCGTTCGCGCAATGCGTCGTTGGACTCCATCACTTTCGGCGTCGGGGGGAACGTTGTCAGATCCTCAGCCTGAATTACCAAGCGCTGGACGCTAACGTTCGCGGCGAGTTGATCGAGGTCGCCGTCTTGGGCGTATGCCAACAACAACGCTTTAGCCGCATCGTTTACCCGGGCGCGCTCTTGTACGCGGCGATACGCGCCCAATTCCAGCAATTTGACTACCGGGTCGCTCTCTATCGGCGCGCTCCAGTTTTCGCCCATGAACGTGCGAAACGTTTCTAACTGCTCGGCGTAGATTTCCTCAAAGTCCAGGGGTTCCAGCACCTCAGGAACCGGCAGCGTCGACAAATCCACGGTACTCATACCGACACCTCAAGTAAGTGGCTTTCGCCCAGGTATTCGCCTTTCAGCTCCAGCGTTATCTGGCCGCCCACCACCGCCGTCACCCGCACACCCTCAAGCTTTAGTTGCGGCAACCAGCGGCCCAGGGCGCGCGCGGCTTCCGCCTGTACGGCGCTTTTCCAGCCGCCGGACACAGGCAAGTCGACGTAGCGCCGGAGCTTGCTGCCGTACTCGGGACGCTCGCGGCGACTGCCAAGGGGAGTGGTCAGACAGTCCTCAATGCACTGGCGCAAATACTCGATGCCGGAAATGATCTTGCCGGTTCGGCGATCCATTCCCATCATCGGGCGTTACTCCTTGATCAGCTCAAACTCGGGATGCTCAGCCAGATACTTCAGGGCCGGTTCATCGTCTGCCGTTACGGTAACGGTGAAGGCCTCCACCGGCAGCGCGCGACCGTCCTGCAGGATGATCATGCGAGTTCGATACACCTTGTCGCGGTACCGCACCTGGGCGCTGTTTTGCGGCGCACTCTGTTCTACGGTGTCACCTTTGAGTGGCTTGGCCATGTTTCCTCCGGGCATAAAAAACCCGCACTGGGCGGGTCGTTGTGAGTGGGTGTGTTAGTGCTTGTGGTGGTTGTCGCTATTGCCCGCGGCCAGAATGTCAGCGGCACCGGTGATGGTCTGCGTTACGTGTAACGGTCCGTCGATAGTGACCTGGCCGGTCAGACTGATTGCATCACCGGTCAAACTGATTTTTCCAGACTTAACGGTTACAGCGTTATCCGTAACGATGGCCGCCGTAGAACCGACTTTGATTGTTACCGTCCCGCTGGGCAAAGTGATGGTGTAGGACTTGGCTTGCCAGTCGTAGACCAGCGAGCCGCCGTCATCAAACCGCCACACCTCCACATGATCGCGGTTATCCGGCGGCGCCCCGGCGTTGCCGTAAAGCCCTGGAATGAACGTACCCTGGGCGGCCTCACCGCTGGGACTGAATAAAGCGCCCTGCTCTCCCAGACTGGGCGAGCGCCAGTGCCGCGCCTTGCCGGCCGCCAAGCTGTGCCAGCGCACCCAAGCGCTTGTCCAGTCCCCATCCGAAACCCGACATGCCGGCGGCGATGCCGCCAGGTCGACCGCGACCACATAACAAGGTTTGAGCATGGCCGCGATCATGCGGTCATGCTGGGCCGTAGCGTAGCTACTCACGGGATACTCTCCGGCGCGACGTACTGTTGTTCACTGCCCGGCCCAATATCGGGGCTGAAACCGAACACCAGGGAGCCAGGCGGCTCATCTGGCCAAGGCCAATCCGACTCACCGAGTTCAAAGGGTTGAATCCACTGCACCGACCACATGACAAACTGCTCAAGTTCCTGCGTCGGGGCTTCTGGCTGCGCGTGTACCCGCTCCGGCGGGCCGGTAACAAAATCCACATTCCACCACTGATCCTTTAGCACGGTCATCATTTGGCCAGCCAAGATAGCGGCCTGTAGCGATGCCTTGGGGCGGTCCGCTTCAACCAGAATGCAGGATTGAAAACGACCAATGACCGCCGTTTTGCCCTCTCCGCGATCCAGGCCCGGCGCCATATCAGTGATCCCGTACAGCAGCGCCGGCGTCATGACCTCGGCGCCCAACTCCGGGAACTCCTCAACATGCACCACCTTGGGCATGCACTCGCTAATAATGCGAGTGATCGCATCATGTAATGTCGTCAGTTCGCTCATTGGACACACTCAATACCAAGTCGACCATGCCGGAACCATCGGGCTTCAGACGGACAACCTTGTAGCGGCCGCCGCCCAGCAGTGCCGGCAGCTCAATGGTTAAATGATCGCCCTTTTTGACGCACTGGACGTCGATAACACGCGCGGTAAGCGTGGGCTCTAACACCACGTCGGCGTTGATTGCGCCACCCAACCGTGCCGCGCCAGTCTTGCCGCCGCCGATTTCTGCGCCGACAAAGGGCGACGCGAAAGCGCCGGAAACGGGTCGACCATCTGCAAGGGTCACAGGATCACCAAGGCGCTCCACCAGTAGCGCGTCCATGCGCTCAGCGGCGGCCCGAAAGCGAGCGCCTGACATTATTGAACGATCAGCACGTCGGCAAAGCCTGCGACCGAATCGCTCAACAGCTTGCCGTAAGGGGCCGAACCAGCAGCACCAGCAGCAACCAGGCCCCCTTCTTTGACGCTGGCCTTCATGCCAGCCTTCAAACCTGCATCTGCCGGCACATTCCAGCAACCGCCCGTGTGATACACGATAAGCGTGCCCTTGGGGCCGCTCTGAAGCGGCATAACCGCCAGATCGTTGATTACTTGCGGGACACCCGCGACAGAGCCGCCAGTAGGCGCTGGCAGCGTCACAGTGGCGCCGCTGCTTACATAATTGGTAGACATGGCAATTCTTCCTTTCCAGAAACAACAAACCCCGCACAGGGCGGGGCTTTCGGATAGTCAGCGAGTTACGCGCCGACAGACTTATTCAGGCCCCGCGCATCGAGCGCAGAAACGCCGGCATCAATGCGCACCTTGGTAGCGATACCGTCACTGGTAAAGCCTTCCATCTGGTCGATGTACGGCACGTCAACACCATCCAGATAAGCCACTTCGATGGTGTCGCTGTTTTGCTTACCTGCCAGGTACCACGCCGACGACGACGCGTCATCAAGACGCGGGTCAGAGATAACCTGCGCAAAGTCCTTCATAGGGTTAACCACGCCGGCGTTGACTTGCGCATTCGGCACCGAGGCCGAGCGGATCAACTGGTTGGCTTTGTCTTCCAGGGCTACAGGGCACAGCAGGAAGGCCGGGCGAATGTTCAACGTCCGGGTCTTGTCGCCATCCTTCGCCGCCTTGGTCTTTTGCAGCGCCATGGCCGTTTTAGCGGTACTCATCGCTTCGATAGACAGCGCCGAAGCGTTACCGGTAAACAAGTTCTTGCGCGACGCATCGAACAGCGGCTTGCCGTCTTTCATCTTGCCGTTGTTGGTCAGGGTGTCGTACACCAAATCACCGATGGTCGCGCGGGCAGCTTCACCCATCAGCCGCGGAATCGCGCTCAAGGCGTCGAGATCATCGTTGATGATGGCTTGGCGGTTGATGCTGAAGATTTCACCGTAGGTGGCCAGGCGGATCGTTTCACCGCTGTCACCGAGGGTGATGTACTTGTATTCCGCACCCGGGCGCACTTCCCGCAAGGTGGAGAACGAACCCAGGCCCACGCGGTTTGCGACCTTAAAGTCACTCAGTCGGCCCTTCTTGGTCCACAACTGGTAGGTTTCCTCGGCCTGCTCCCAGCCTTGCAGCAACGAACGGTGGGAGGCGTCCAGCAGGATGTTACCGAAGTCGCTGGAGTCGTGAGTAAACGCCAGGCCAACCATGTCCATTGGGCGCAGGCTCGCCACGCCGATACCGCGATCAGACAACGACGCACGGGCCAGCTCGCGCAAGGTCATGTGGTTGTAAGCGTTATCCGCCTCGTTTTCTTCCATGCCGAGGCGGCCATACAGCGAGGCCCGCACCCCGTCGCCCACGATATTGCCGTTGCTGACGTGGCCAGGGTGTCGCTGACTCGCGGTCGGGCTGGTTTTCTCACCGATGGCGGCCAACAGCTTGGCGTTCGCCACTTCCACAGTACAGGCGGTGTCGCCCAGGCAGGTATCGCGCAACGTTTCGTGGCCAGCAAACGATGCAAAGGCCGCGCTGATAGCGTTACGGCGCGAAGCCTCGACCGCAATGCCCTGGGCCAGAAGCTGGTCAGTGTTCAGCGAAGCGTTGGCCACCGGCGGCGCCGGCTCGACAACAGGCACCGCCGGCGGAGTCGTCACAGAGTTACGCGGGTTCATCAAGGTTTTCATATGCGGGGGCATGCTGGTGTACTCCTCCAGGCGTTTCGAATTAAGTTGAGCGGCCGCCTTGATAGGCTCTAAAACTTGGTCTGCGAAGCCGGCCGCCACCGCCTCGTTTCCGTCCATCCACGTAGTCACCTTGAGCAACGCCGCGATTTCATCGACCGACTTGCCCGACTTACGCGCATACGCCTGAATTAACGTGCCCTCGACCTTATCGAGTAAATCGGCGTACTCGCGCATGTCATCGGCGTCACCAACCTGCCCGCCCCAAGGCTTGTGGATCATCATCATGGAATTGGCCGGCATGTAGATCACATCGCCCGCCATCGCCACTACGCTGGCCATGGATGCGGCCATGCCGTCGATGTACACCTCTACACGAGCCGAGTGCCCCCGCAGAATGTTGTACATGGCCGTGCCGTCCATCACGTCACCACCACCGGAATGAATGCGGAGATTGATTTGTGACACGTCACCGAGCGCGGCCAATTCGCGCGCGAACTGGCGCGCCGAAATACCCCACGCTCCGATATCGTCGTAAAGCATGACCTCGGCTACCCCACGGGAAGCGGCGCGAATCGAATACCAGCTTTCCTCGGGCTTATTGGTCGGGCTTATCGACGCCCGTGGCCGCATCAGCGGCCCGTTGTTTTTCGTCATCATTGGGCTGATTCTTCCCGTAGATTTGGTGGTAGTAATCGGAGCTGAATACCAGCCCGTCCTTACGGTTCGCGGCGACTTCAGCCGTGCGCGACGCCTTAAGCTCTGAAGGGTTGCGCTGCCGGGAACGGACCACTTCGGCCTCATCAGCAAAGCCGGCCTCAACCAGCAGTTTCCAGGCCGTTGCCTCATGCACCGGGTTAATCCAGGGCATGACCGGCCCCTGATAAAACGCGCCGTAAACCGTTCGAGGATCTACGCCGGTAGGCACGACTAATTGGCCGCTCATGATCGCCATGCGCAGCCAGTCGCGATAAACCGGGCGACACCAGTAGTCGATGAACTCGTGTTGCAGCAGGTCGTAACCCAACTGCCCTTCCACCAGCTCCTGGCGTTGCGCCGAATAGGTGCCGTCATAGCTACGCGCAACACTGGAGTAGGTGCTACGGGAACCGGCCGCCACAGCCTTCAACTGGACATTACGGAAGCCCTCTAGAAACGGGTTAGGCCGGTTGCTTTCAATCATCCCAACATCTTCACCAGGCAACAGCGTGTCGATCACGATGCCCGGGGCGATTGGAAACGTGCGCTCGGCGCGAACTTCGCCGTTCGCCGGCGGCACAAAGTCCTCCGGCATGCCCTTCTTGATGTACATGGCCAACGCAGCGCTGATACGCGCGGCCACACGCTCGCTTTCCTCGTAGTCCTTGATATCCGCCAGGCGGATTAGCACGGCATGCAGCAGCGGCTGGCCACGGTTTTGGCCAATGCGCTTGCGGTGCGCGATATGAATCATCTGCTCCACCGGCACGCGCTTGGTGTTCTGCGAGAAGTTGCCAGTCAAGTCGCCCGGGTGATTTTTCAGCAAGTGATACGCGCGCACCCGGCGCCATGCATTGCGCTCGATGCCCTGGACAATGCCTGTCGAATAGTCTGTGTATTCGACGGGCAAATAGTCCGGCTCCAGCAGCTCCAGGGCGAAGGGTACGCCGTGCAAATGCTCATAACCGGGCACCTTGCCCATCAGCTTTTGCGCCAACGCTTCGCCGTCACGTAGCCAGGTGCGGCACACCAGGCGCTCCATCTGCGGGCGTGTCAGCTCGCCGGACGCTTCAGGCTTCAGTGACCATTCGCCCCACAGCGCCTTGATCGCGGCCGCAAACTCCACATGCACGCTGCCGTCATAACCGAGCGGGATAGGCTCAACAGCGATGCCGGGGCCACCAACGACGCGTTCTTCAAGCCGGTCGAACAGGCCGGTCACAATGTCGTGGTCTTCGTCCAACTTCCGGCACTGCTCGCGCAATGACTTCAGCGTGCGTTGCAACGAAGCGTCAGCACTGCGTGGCTGTTTTTTTGCTTTGTGCGTGCGGGTAACAGTGGCGGCCTCAAAGGCCATAATCACGTTCCGAGCCCGCAGGCGCTCAGCCACCATTCCGGGGAACAGCGGCGCCAGGGCTTTATCCAGCAGGTTCAATCAAACGCCGCCAGGGAATAGCCCGGACGCCCTCCGCGCTGCACTAGGGCCAATCGGCGCTCCCATTCCTGGCGGCCCTTGATGATCGCCGGCAGATCCGACATGACGACACGTCGGCCGTTGAAAGTAACGTCCTTGCCGGCCAACACGTCCGCTTCGGCTTGCAGGTATTTATCCAGCATGTCCTGGGGATTCAAAGCCATGCGCTCGCTCCTGTTTCAATCCAGCCGCCGGCGGCTGGATTGAAACAGGAGCGAGCGCATGGCTTTGAATCCCCAGGACATGCTGGATAAATACCTGCAAGCCGAAGCGGACGTGTTGGCCGGCAAGGACGTTACTTTCAACGGCCGACGTGTCGTCATGTCGGATCTGCCGGCGATCATCAAGGGCCGCCAGGAATGGGAGCGCCGATTGGCCCTAGTGCAGCGCGGAGGGCGTCCGGGCTATTCCCTGGCGGCGTTTGATTGAACCTGCTGGATAAAGCCCTGGCGCCGCTGTTCCCCGGAATGGTGGCTGAGCGCCTGCGGGCTCGGAACGTGATTATGGCCTTTGAGGCCGCCACTGTTACCCGCACGCACAAAGCAAAAAAACAGCCACGCAGTGCTGACGCTTCGTTGCAACGCACGCTGAAGTCATTGCGCGAGCAGTGCCGGAAGTTGGACGAAGACCACGACATTGTGACCGGCCTGTTCGACCGGCTTGAAGAACGCGTCGTTGGTGGCCCCGGCATCGCTGTTGAGCCTATCCCGCTCGGTTATGACGGCAGCGTGCATGTGGAGTTTGCGGCCGCGATCAAGGCGCTGTGGGGCGAATGGTCACTGAAGCCTGAAGCGTCCGGCGAGCTGACACGCCCGCAGATGGAGCGCCTGGTGTGCCGCACCTGGCTACGTGACGGCGAAGCGTTGGCGCAAAAGCTGATGGGCAAGGTGCCCGGTTATGAGCATTTGCACGGCGTACCCTTCGCCCTGGAGCTGCTGGAGCCGGACTATTTGCCCGTCGAATACACAGACTATTCGACAGGCATTGTCCAGGGCATCGAGCGCAATGCATGGCGCCGGGTGCGCGCGTATCACTTGCTGAAAAATCACCCGGGCGACTTGACTGGCAACTTCTCGCAGAACACCAAGCGCGTGCCGGTGGAGCAGATGATTCATATCGCGCACCGCAAGCGCATTGGCCAAAACCGTGGCCAGCCGCTGCTGCATGCCGTGCTAATCCGCCTGGCGGATATCAAGGACTACGAGGAAAGCGAGCGTGTGGCCGCGCGTATCAGCGCTGCGTTGGCCATGTACATCAAGAAGGGCATGCCGGAGGACTTTGTGCCGCCGGCGAACGGCGAAGTTCGCGCCGAGCGCACGTTTCCAATCGCCCCGGGCATCGTGATCGACACGCTGTTGCCTGGTGAAGATGTTGGGATGATTGAAAGCAACCGGCCTAACCCGTTTCTAGAGGGCTTCCGTAATGTCCAGTTGAAGGCTGTGGCGGCCGGTTCCCGTAGCACCTACTCCAGTGTTGCGCGTAGCTATGACGGCACCTATTCGGCGCAACGCCAGGAGCTGGTGGAAGGGCAGTTGGGTTACGACCTGCTGCAACACGAGTTCATCGACTACTGGTGTCGCCCGGTTTATCGCGACTGGCTGCGCATGGCGATCATGAGCGGCCAATTAGTCGTGCCTACCGGCGTAGATCCTCGAACGGTTTACGGCGCGTTTTATCAGGGGCCGGTCATGCCCTGGATTAACCCGGTGCATGAGGCAACGGCCTGGAAACTGCTGGTTGAGGCCGGCTTTGCTGATGAGGCCGAAGTGGTCCGTTCCCGGCAGCGCAACCCTTCAGAGCTTAAGGCGTCGCGCACGGCTGAAGTCGCCGCGAACCGTAAGGACGGGCTGGTATTCAGCTCCGATTACTACCACCAAATCTACGGGAAGAATCAGCCCAATGATGACGAAAAACAACGGGCCGCTGATGCGGCCACGGGCGTCGATAAGCCCGACCAATAAGCCCGAGGAAAGCTGGTATTCGATTCGCGCCGCTTCCCGTGGGGTAGCCGAGGTCATGCTTTACGACGATATCGGAGCGTGGGGTATTTCGGCGCGCCAGTTCGCGCGCGAATTGGCCGCGCTCGGTGACGTGTCACAAATCAATCTCCGCATTCATTCCGGTGGTGGTGACGTGATGGACGGCACGGCCATGTACAACATTCTGCGGGGGCACTCGGCTCGTGTAGAGGTGTACATCGACGGCATGGCCGCATCCATGGCCAGCGTAGTGGCGATGGCGGGCGATGTGATCTACATGCCGGCCAATTCCATGATGATGATCCACAAGCCTTGGGGCGGGCAGGTTGGTGACGCCGATGACATGCGCGAGTACGCCGATTTACTCGATAAGGTCGAGGGCACGTTAATTCAGGCGTATGCGCGTAAGTCGGGCAAGTCGGTCGATGAAATCGCGGCGTTGCTCAAGGTGACTACGTGGATGGACGGAAACGAGGCGGTGGCGGCCGGCTTCGCAGACCAAGTTTTAGAGCCTATCAAGGCGGCCGCTCAACTTAATTCGAAACGCCTGGAGGAGTACACCAGCATGCCCCCGCATATGAAAACCTTGATGAACCCGCGTAACTCTGTGACGACTCCGCCGGCGGTGCCTGTTGTCGAGCCGGCGCCGCCGGTGGCCAACGCTTCGCTGAACACTGACCAGCTTCTGGCCCAGGGCATTGCGGTCGAGGCTTCGCGCCGTAACGCTATCAGCGCGGCCTTTGCATCGTTTGCTGGCCACGAAACGTTGCGCGATACCTGCCTGGGCGACACCGCCTGTACTGTGGAAGTGGCGAACGCCAAGCTGTTGGCCGCCATCGGTGAGAAAACCAGCCCGACCGCGAGTCAGCGACACCCTGGCCACGTCAGCAACGGCAATATCGTGGGCGACGGGGTGCGGGCCTCGCTGTATGGCCGCCTCGGCATGGAAGAAAACGAGGCGGATAACGCTTACAACCACATGACCTTGCGCGAGCTGGCCCGTGCGTCGTTGTCTGATCGCGGTATCGGCGTGGCGAGCCTGCGCCCAATGGACATGGTTGGCCTGGCGTTTACTCACGACTCCAGCGACTTCGGTAACATCCTGCTGGACGCCTCCCACCGTTCGTTGCTGCAAGGCTGGGAGCAGGCCGAGGAAACCTACCAGTTGTGGACCAAGAAGGGCCGACTGAGTGACTTTAAGGTCGCAAACCGCGTGGGCCTGGGTTCGTTCTCCACCTTGCGGGAAGTGCGCCCGGGTGCGGAATACAAGTACATCACCCTCGGTGACAGCGGTGAAACGATCCGCCTGGCCACCTACGGTGAAATCTTCAGCATCAACCGCCAAGCCATCATCAACGATGATCTCGACGCCTTGAGCGCGATTCCGCGGCTGATGGGTGAAGCTGCCCGCGCGACCATCGGTGATTTGGTGTACGACACCCTGACCAACAACGGCAAGATGAAAGACGGCAAGCCGCTGTTCGATGCGTCGCGCAAGAACTTGTTTACCGGTAACGCTTCGGCGCTGTCTATCGAAGCGATGAGTACCGCTAAAACGGCCATGGCGCTGCAAAAGACCAAGGCGGCGAAGGATGGCGACAAGACCCGGACGTTGAACATTCGCCCGGCCTTCCTGCTGTGCCCTGTAGCCCTGGAAGACAAAGCCAACCAGTTGATCCGCTCGGCCTCGGTGCCGAATGCGCAAGTCAACGCCGGCGTGGTTAACCCTATGAAGGACTTTGCGCAGGTTATCTCTGACCCGCGTCTTGATGACGCGTCGTCGTCGGCGTGGTACCTGGCAGGTAAGCAAAACAGCGACACCATCGAAGTGGCTTATCTGGATGGTGTTGACGTGCCGTACATCGACCAGATGGAAGGCTTTACCAGTGACGGTATCGCTACCAAGGTGCGCATTGATGCCGGCGTTTCTGCGCTCGATGCGCGGGGCCTGAATAAGTCTGTCGGCGCGTAACTCGCTGACTATCCGAAAGCCCCGCCCTGTGCGGGGTTTGTTGTTTCTGGAAAGGAAGAATTGCCATGTCTACCAATTATGTAAGCAGCGGCGCCACTGTGACGCTGCCAGCGCCTACTGGCGGCTCTGTCGCGGGTGTCCCGCAAGTAATCAACGATCTGGCGGTTATGCCGCTTCAGAGCGGCCCCAAGGGCACGCTTATCGTGTATCACACGGGCGGTTGCTGGAATGTGCCGGCAGATGCAGGTTTGAAGGCTGGCATGAAGGCCAGCGTCAAAGAAGGGGGCCTGGTTGCTGCTGGTGCTGCTGGTTCGGCCCCTTACGGCAAGCTGTTGAGCGATTCGGTCGCAGGCTTTGCCGACGTGCTGATCGTTCAATAATGTCAGGCGCTCGCTTTCGGGCCGCCGCTGAGCGCATGGACGCGCTACTGGTGGAGCGCCTTGGTGATCCTGTGACCCTTGCAGATGGTCGACCCGTTTCCGGCGCTTTCGCGTCGCCCTTTGTCGGCGCAGAAATCGGCGGCGGCAAGACTGGCGCGGCACGGTTGGGTGGCGCAATCAACGCCGACGTGGTGTTAGAGCCCACGCTTACCGCGCGTGTTATCGACGTCCAGTGCGTCAAAAAGGGCGATCATTTAACCATTGAGCTGCCGGCACTGCTGGGCGGCGGCCGCTACAAGGTTGTCCGTCTGAAGCCCGATGGTTCCGGCATGGTCGACTTGGTATTGAGTGTGTCCAATGAGCGAACTGACGACATTACATGATGCGATCACTCGCATTATTAGCGAGTGCATGCCCAAGGTGGTGCATGTTGAGGAGTTCCCGGAGTTGGGCGCCGAGGTCATGACGCCGGCGCTGCTGTACGGGATCACTGATATGGCGCCGGGCCTGGATCGCGGAGAGGGCAAAACGGCGGTCATTGGTCGTTTTCAATCCTGCATTCTGGTTGAAGCGGACCGCCCCAAGGCATCGCTACAGGCCGCTATCTTGGCTGGCCAAATGATGACCGTGCTAAAGGATCAGTGGTGGAATGTGGATTTTGTTACCGGCCCGCCGGAGCGGGTACACGCGCAGCCAGAAGCCCCGACGCAGGAACTTGAGCAGTTTGTCATGTGGTCGGTGCAGTGGATTCAACCCTTTGAACTCGGTGAGTCGGATTGGCCTTGGCCAGATGAGCCGCCTGGCTCCCTGGTGTTCGGTTTCAGCCCCGATATTGGGCCGGGCAGTGAACAACAGTACGTCGCGCCGGAGAGTATCCCGTGAGTAGCTACGCTACGGCCCAGCATGACCGCATGATCGCGGCCATGCTCAAACCTTGTTATGTGGTCGCGGTCGACCTGGCGGCATCGCCGCCGGCATGTCGGGTTTCGGATGGGGACTGGACAAGCGCTTGGGTGCGCTGGCACAGCTTGGCGGCCGGCAAGGCGCGGCACTGGCGCTCGCCCAGTCTGGGAGAGCAGGGCGCTTTATTCAGTCCCAGCGGTGAGGCCGCCCAGGGTACGTTCATTCCAGGGCTTTACGGCAACGCCGGGGCGCCGCCGGATAACCGCGATCATGTGGAGGTGTGGCGGTTTGATGACGGCGGCTCGCTGGTCTACGACTGGCAAGCCAAGTCCTACACCATCACTTTGCCCAGCGGGACGGTAACAATCAAAGTCGGTTCTACGGCGGCCATCGTTACGGATAACGCTGTAACCGTTAAGTCTGGAAAAATCAGTTTGACCGGTGATGCAATCAGTCTGACCGGCCAGGTCACTATCGACGGACCGTTACACGTAACGCAGACCATCACCGGTGCCGCTGACATTCTGGCCGCGGGCAATAGCGACAACCACCACAAGCACTAACACACCCACTCACAACGACCCGCCCAGTGCGGGTTTTTTATGCCCGGAGGAAACATGGCCAAGCCACTCAAAGGTGACACCGTAGAACAGAGTGCGCCGCAAAACAGCGCCCAGGTGCGGTACCGCGACAAGGTGTATCGAACTCGCATGATCATCCTGCAGGACGGTCGCGCGCTGCCGGTGGAGGCCTTCACCGTTACCGTAACGGCAGACGATGAACCGGCCCTGAAGTATCTGGCTGAGCATCCCGAGTTTGAGCTGATCAAGGAGTAACGCCCGATGATGGGAATGGATCGCCGAACCGGCAAGATCATTTCCGGCATCGAGTATTTGCGCCAGTGCATTGAGGACTGTCTGACCACTCCCCTTGGCAGTCGCCGCGAGCGTCCCGAGTACGGCAGCAAGCTCCGGCGCTACGTCGACTTGCCTGTGTCCGGCGGCTGGAAAAGCGCCGTACAGGCGGAAGCCGCGCGCGCCCTGGGCCGCTGGTTGCCGCAACTAAAGCTTGAGGGTGTGCGGGTGACGGCGGTGGTGGGCGGCCAGATAACGCTGGAGCTGAAAGGCGAATACCTGGGCGAAAGCCACTTACTTGAGGTGTCGGTATGAGTACCGTGGATTTGTCGACGCTGCCGGTTCCTGAGGTGCTGGAACCCCTGGACTTTGAGGAAATCTACGCCGAGCAGTTAGAAACGTTTCGCACGTTCATGGGCGAAAACTGGAGCGCGCCGATAGAGAGCGACCCGGTAGTCAAATTGCTGGAATTGGGCGCGTATCGCCGCGTACAAGAGCGCGCCCGGGTAAACGATGCGGCTAAAGCGTTGTTGTTGGCATACGCCCAAGACGGCGACCTCGATCAACTCGCCGCGAACGTTAGCGTCCAGCGCTTGGTAATTCAGGCTGAGGATCTGACAACGTTCCCCCCGACGCCGAAAGTGATGGAGTCCAACGACGCATTGCGCGAACGCGTACAGGCGGCTTTCGAAGGGCTTACCACGGCCGGTCCGCGTAACAGCTACATCCTGCACGCGCGTAGCGCATCGGCGCTGGTTGGAGATGCTACGGCTGAAAGCCCCACGCCTGCGGTTGTGGTGGTCACTGTGCAGCACCTCAACGGTGATGGTACGGCTGATCAGGCGCTACTGAAGCAGGTAGAGGCCTACCTTAGCCAAGACAACATCTTACCGGTGGCGGACAGAATCCATGTGCAGGGTGCCCAGGTAATCAATTATCGCATTGACGCGATTTTGCATATGGAGGGTACGGGTTCAGAAAATGAGCGCCTTC
The DNA here is from genome assembly GCF_963890955.1 of Pseudomonas sp. MF6747. Classification (NCBI taxonomy): domain Bacteria; kingdom Pseudomonadati; phylum Pseudomonadota; class Gammaproteobacteria; order Pseudomonadales; family Pseudomonadaceae; genus Pseudomonas; species Pseudomonas sp. MF6747. The sequence continues at coordinate 1,864 of NZ_CAWPSZ010000032.1, read as the reverse complement.
TATTTGAGGCTGAGCGTCGCCTTAAAGCCTGGATCAACCCCCGGCGCCGTTTGGGTGTTGAAGTTGCTCGTTCGGGGATCGACGCACAGTTGCATCTTAGCGGTGTCAGGCGCGTGGATTTGCCAGGGTGGCAAGACATACGGCCTACCAAGGCCCAGGCGGCTTACTGCACGGGCGTAACCGTGACGCTGGGGGACTGACATGAAAAGTCTTCTGCCGCTCAATAGCACGCTTCTTGAGCGTGCTATTGAGGCCGCCACGGACGGAGTGGGCGACATACCGTTGCGCACGCTCTACAACCCGGACAAGTGCCCGGTTGCTTACCTGCCGTTGCTGGCATGGGCGTGGTCCGTAGACCGCTGGGACAACAACTGGTCTGAAGCGGTCAAGCGCTCGGTAATTCGCTCATCGTTCTTTGTGCATGCCCACAAGGGCACTGTAGGTGCCTTGCGACGAGTCGTTGAGCCGCTTGGATACTTGATCGATGTTCAGCACTGGTATGAAACCACCCCTATGGGCGTGCCGGGCACTTTTGCCCTCAAGGTCGGGGTGTTGGAAGCCGGCATTACCGAAGACATGTACCAGGAACTGGAGCGGCTAATTGATGACGCCAAACCGGTAAGTAGGCATCTAACCGGTTTGGCGATCAGTCTCGAAACACGCGGCGAAATGCACATGGGCGTTTCCATGTACGACGGCGATGAAATCGACGTTTACCCACCTGTCATGCGTGACATCGAGGTCAATGGCACCTTCGGTGTAGCCGGGCGCGAACACACTATTGATACCCTGGACGTGTACTCATGATCGATGTGAACTCTCAGTTTTTCGCCATCCTTACAGACGTAGGGGCGGCAAAACAGGCCAACGCCAATGCACTTGGCATCCCTTGGAAGCTCACCCATATGGGTGTCGGTGACGCAAACAACACGGACCCTATCCCGTCGGCAAAACAAACCAAGCTGATCAATGAGTGGCGCCGCCGACCACTCAATCAACTTCGCATTGACCCGGTTAACGCCGCGGTCCTCATCGCTGAGCAGATCATTCCGGCCGATGAAGGTGGGCGGTGGATTCGTGAAATCGGCTTATACGACGAAGCTGGCGATCTGGTCGCTGTGGCAAACTGCGCGCCAACCTTCAAACCTCTCCTTTCACAGGGGTCAGGACGTACTCAAGTCATCCGCATGAACTTCGTTGTGTCCAGCACGGCCAACATCGAGTTGAAAATTGACCCTTCGGTAGTTTTGGCTACACGGGAATACGTCGATCAAGGGGATGCAAAGAAACTTCCGCTTGCAGGAGGTACCCTGACCGGACCGCTCGTGGCCGGCGCGGGCGTCCGGTCTAAAAAGGGCTTACCGAAAAGCGATGCTGCGAACCTTGGTTTTGCATTTGGCGTAGATGGCGACACTGGCCTGTTCGCCACTGAGGGCTCATCCCCTCAAGCAGGCAGTGACATTGTTGTCATGTCTGACTCTACTGAGCTGGCACGATTTGGGGTCGTAAAAACAACGATTCCTAATGCTGTGCTACCTGGCGCTACAGCTGTCACTCCCGCTCCTGGCACCAACACCAAGGCAGTGGCCACCGCCGAGTATGTTGTGGGGACCGTGCAGGCTGCGATCAATGCTCTGGTAAACGGTGCTCCGGGAGCCCTTGACACATTGGAGGAGCTTGCCAAAGCGCTAGGTGGCGACGCTAATTTCGCAGCTTCTGTCACCAACGCTATCGCTACTAAGCTCCCGCTGTCGGGTGGTCTGATGACCGGTGCACTGCGTGCGAAAACTGGCGCGGCGGGCTACAACAACCCGAACAACTGCGGCTTTGTCTTTGATCCAGACACCGGATTATTCAGCAGTGG
>NZ_CAWPSZ010000031.1:0-17907 GCF_963890955.1 Pseudomonas sp. MF6747 | reverse complement strand
GCCGCCGTGACGGGCCATCCATGGCCCAACACGGCTAACCCGGCGTCCTGCCGGGTTACCCACGGATTCAAGCCTGCGTTCGGCCAGCGTGGTTGACGGGGCCTGTCAGATCAAGATCAAAAGCAGAGCACGGCGGCCTGGTAGCCGACCTGAGTGGTTGAAGCAAGAGCAGGGCGATAGCACAGCAAAACATCTTTTTCTGATGCACTGAGCTCCAAATGTGGGAGCGGGCTTGCTCGCGAAGGCGGTGTGCGAGCTACACATGAGCTGGCTGACCCACCCCCTTCGCGAGCAAGCCCGCTCCCACAAGTTGGCCGAGTTCAGCCGCCCGCACCGCACTGCTTGGCTTTTCTGTGGGAGCTGGCTTGCCTGCGATGCAGGCACCTCGGTGTATCAGTAACACCCAATCGATGCCATCGCAGGCAAGCCAGCTCCCACTTACGCGACCTGCCGGGCCTGCTCGCGCTCTGCGAGCAATTGGCGGGTGAGTGGGATCAAGCGCTTGCCGTAATCAATTGCATCATTGAGCGGATCGAAGCCGCGAATCAGGAAGGTGTTAATCCCCAAATCGTAGTAATCCAACAAGGCTTCAGCGACTTGTTCGGCGGTGCCCACCAGTGAGGTGGAGTTGCCTTGGGCGCCGAGCAGACCGGCAACTCCGGTCCACAACCGCTTATCCAGCCGCGAGCCTTGCGCCGCGGCCGCCAGCAACCGGCGTGAGCCTGCGTTCGGCCAGCGTGGTTGACGGGGCCTGTCAGATCAAGATCAAAAGCAGAGCACGGCGGCCTGAAAGCCGACCTGAGTGGTAGAAGCAAAAGCAGGGCAACAGCACAGCAACACATCTTTGTCTGATGCACTGAGCTCCAAATGTGGGAGCGGGCTTGCTCGCGAAGGCGGTGTGTCAGCTACACATGTGCTGAGTGACCCACCCCCTTCGCGAGCAAGCCCGCTCCCACAAGTTGACCGAGTTCAGCTGCCAGCACCGCACTGCTTGGCTTTTTGTGGGAGCTGGCTTGCCTGCGATGCAGGCACCTCGGTGTATCAGGCACACCCAATCGATGCCATCGCAGGCAAGCCAGGTCCCACTTACGCGACCTGCCGGGCCTGCTCGCGCTCTGCGACCAATTGGCGGGTGAGTGGGATCAAGCGCTTGCCGTAATCAATTGCATCATTGAGCGGATCGAAGCCGCGAATCAGGAAGGTGGTAATCCCCAGGTCGTAGTAATCCAACAGGGCTTCAGCGACTTGTTCGGCGGTGCCCACCAGTGAGGTGGAGTTGCCTTGGGCGCCGAGCAGCCCGGCAACTGCGGTCCACAACCGCTTATCCAGCCGCGAGCCTTGCGCCGCGGCTGCCAGCAACCGGCGTGAGCCTTCGTTCGGCGGTTCCCGTCGCACGAATCCGTTCTTCTCAGCCAGCGCCGTGGCCTGTTGCAAGATCGTCTCGGCGCGCGCCCACGCCAGTTCCTCGGTCTCGGCGAGGATCGGGCGCAACGACAAACTGAAGCGGATCGTGCGCCCATGCTTGGCCGCTTCGGCACGCACCTGAGTCACTACTTCTCGCACTTGCTCATAGGTTTCACCCCACAGCGCATACACGTCGGCATGTTTGCCCGCCACCGCAATCGCTGCCGCGGAGGAGCCACCGAAATACAGCGGAATATGCGGCTGCTGCGGTGACTTCACCGTCGAGTGCGCGCCTTCCACCTGGTAGTACGTACCCGCGAAATCGAAGGGCTGCTCGCTTGTCCATTCCTGGCGCACCACGCTGAGGTACTCGTCGGTGCGTGCGTAGCGTTCGTCCTTGCCGATGTGGCTGCCATCGGCGCGCAGTTCGCGGTCATCGCCACCGGTGATGATATGCACGGCGGTGCGCCCGCCGTTGAAAACATCCAGGGTGCTGAACTGGCGCGCAGCCAGCGTCGGCTGGGCAAAGCCTGGGCGGTGGGCGATTAGAAACTGCAGCTTTTGGGTCACGCTGGCGGCATGCGCGGCGATCAACGTGCTGTCCGGGCTGCTGGAATGGAAGGCCACCAGGGCGCGGTCGAAGCCTGCCTCTTCGTGGGCGCGGGCCACGGTTTCGACGTAGTCCGGTTGCAGGGTCGGGCCGCTGCGCGGGTGGATCTCAGAGGCGTGATGGCCGCCGATATAGCCGATGAATTCAATGCTCATGGTCAGTCCTTGTCAGGTACGGGATCAACACCTCCTCCGGGCGTGGGGTCGGTCACTCGGCTCAAAAGTAAGGGCAGGAGCCGGGTCTGTAAAATGCCTGTTGGTTCTAACCTAAGTATTAAAATATGGAATTATCATTCGATTTATTTATTAGCAACGTGCATTAAAAGGCGAGCTACAAGCTCAGCCGAATCTGCGCGCACAGCCCACCGCCCGCGCGATTGCTCAAGGTCAGTGAGCCACCGATCGCCACCGCCAGTTGCTGCGCAATCGCCAGGCCCAGCCCGGTGCCGCCGGTGCCGCGATTGCGTGAACTTTCTACCCGATAAAATGGCTGCATGACGCGCACCAGTTCGTCCTCGGCAATCCCGGGTCCGCGGTCCAATACGCTGATCGACAGCTGCCCATTTGGCGTCGAGCCGACCGCCAGTTCTGCGCTGCCGGCGAATTTCAGCGCGTTGTCCAGCAGGTTCACCAACACCCGCCGCAAGGCGTGAGGGCGGGTGTCGAGCACCAGCGCACTTTTACCGGTGATGCTGACCTGCTTGTGCATGTCCTGATAATCAAATACCAGGCTGTCCAGAAACGCGTCGAGGTTGATGCGATGGCTGGCTTCGGTAGCGCCGTGCACGCTGCGCGCGTAGGCCACGCCTTCACGCACCAGGTGTTCCATTTCCCCCAGGTCACTCCAGAGTTTGTCGCGCTCGGCAGACTCTTCCATGAACTCGGCGCGCAGTTTCATGCGGGTAATCGGCGTTTGCAGGTCGTGGGAAATGGCCGCGAGGATCTGCATGCGTTCCTTGAGGTATTCAGCGATGCGTTGTTGCATCTGGTTGAACGCCGCCGCCGCATGCGCCACTTCGGTCGGGCCGTGTTCGTCCAGCGGCGTCGGATGGGCGTTGGGGTCGAGGGTTTCTACCGCGCGGGCCAGGCGCGTCAGCGGGCGAATCGCCAGGCGCACGGCCAACCAGGTGCAACCGAGCAACAGCGCCAATTGCAGGATCAGCACCACCGGCAACCAATACGCCACGGGCAGGGCGGCCGGGCGCACGTCGAGGGTGATCGGGTTGCCGTCGGTCAGGGTCAGGTGCGCCTGGAAGTGCTTCTGCAAGCCGGGAATGGTGCGAAAGGTCAACGCGTACTGCTCGCCCAGCGCATCCGCAATCGAGGTGGCGGCCATCGGCACGTCGTCACTGCTCATCGGCTCACCGGTCTCGCCGGCATTGAGCAGGTAATGGTAGTTCTGGCGGTCGATACGCGGCAGCCAACTGGCGCGCTCGTTGGCGGGCAGGCGGTCGAGGATTGCCACCGAGGTCGACACATCGTTCTCCAGGTTGCCGAGCATCGCGGTGCGCGCGCTGATATAGCGCTCGTAGAATTGCGCGCTGAACGACAACCCATGGGCGCACACCAGGCTGATCAGGAAGATCAGTGACAACTGCGACGCCAGCGTGCTCGGCCAACCCAACCGCCATTTCATTGCGTGGCTCCAAGGATTTCCACCGCCAGGGAAAACACATAGCCTTCGCTGCGCACGGTCTTGATATACGCCGGTTCACGTGCGTCATCCAACAAGCGTTGGCGCAGGCGGCTGACCAGCAGGTCGATGGAGCGGTCGAACAGATCCGCGTCACGACCCTGGGTCAGGTTGAGCAGTTGGTCGCGGTTGAGCACGCGCTGTGGGTGATCGAGGAACACCCGCAGCAGGCGGTATTCGGCGCCGCTCAAGGCCACCAGCGTGTCGTCTTCGTCGAGCAAATGGCGGGCGGTGGTGTCCAGGCGCCAGCGCCCGAAGCGGATCAGCCGTCCGGTTTCACTCACCACCAGGTTCGGCGGCAGCATGCGCGTGCGGCGCAACACGGCGTTGATCCGCGCCAGCAGTTCGCGGGCGGAAAAGGGTTTGACCAGGTAATCGTCGGCGCCCATTTCCAGACCGATGATGCGGTCGGTTTCATCGTTGCGCGCGGTGAGCATCAGCACCGGCGTGGCTTTGTGCTTGCCCACCCGCAGCTCGCGGCACAGCTGCAAACCGTCGTCGCCGGGCATCATGATGTCCAGCACGATCAGGTCAACCGGGGTGGTGTCGAGGAAGCTGCGCATCTGACGGCCATCGGCGACCACCGTGGTGCGCATGCCGTTTTTCTTCAGGTAATTGCCCACCAGTTCGCGGATCTCGCGGTCATCATCGACGATCAGGATATGGTCGACATGGTCCATGCTGCGTTCCTCGTTAAATGCTCATGGGCCGCAGTCTAGCCATCGCCGCAGGCTTTGCCTTGTGCCCTTTGTATTGCAGTGTATCTGGCGATAACGAGATACACAGCGAGGCAAAAAAACCGACAGGCTAGCGTCCGGCGTCGTTCACCCGCACGCCTAAGCTAATGCTAAAAAGGTATTTATTAAGGTTTTTTAAGATCGTTTAGCTTGGTTGCTCCAACCCAAGACGCTTATGGAGTGAGCCGCCGATGCTGCAATCAATCACCACCTTGCCGCTGCTGGATCTGTCGCAGCTTGACGGCACGCCTGAGCAACGCGGCGACTTTCTCGATGCATTGCGCTCTGCTGCACGGCAGGTCGGTTTTTTCTACCTGACCGGTCACGGCATCGACCCGGCGCTGCTGGCTCAGGTGCAGCAGCAGGCGCGCGCATTTTTTGCCTTGCCCGAGGCCGACAAACTGGCGGTCGGCATGCTCAACTCCGCGCACTTTCGCGGCTACAACCGCGCCGCGTCGGAGATCACTCGCGGCCAGCCAGACCTGCGCGAACAGTTTGACGTCGGCGCCGAGCGCGAGCCGTTGAGTGAGGCTGAGCACCCGGCCGCGTGGGCCCGGCTGCAAGGCCCGAACCAATGGCCTGTCGCCTTACCCGAACTCAAGCCGTTGGTGCTGGCCTGGCAGCAGGCAATGACGCACATGTCGTTGCGCTTGCTACGCGCCTTCGCCCAGGCCCTGTCGCTGCCCGAGCACGCGTTTGACGCACTGTACGGCGACCAACCCAACGAACACATCAAGCTGATTCGCTACCCCGGCCGCCACGCGCAACAAAGCCGCCAGGGCGTGGGCGCACACAAGGACTCCGGCTTTTTGAGCTTCCTGCTGCAGGACGAGCAGGCCGGTTTGCAGGTGGAAGTGGAGGAGGGCCGTTGGATTGATGCGTCGCCACGCCCCGCAACCTTGGTGGTGAATATCGGCGAACTGCTTGAGCTGGCCAGCAACGGGTACTTGCGCGCCACCGTACACCGCGTGGTGTCGCCGCCGCTGGGTAGCGAGCGTCTGTCCCTGGCGTTCTTCCTCGGTGCGCAGCTGGATGCGGTGGTGCCGGTGTATGACCTGGCCCCCGAACTGCTGCGTGATGCCCACGGCCCCACCAGTGACCCGCGCAACCCGTTGCTGCGCGATGTCGGCTGGAACTACCTCAAGGGCCGCCTGCGCTCGCACCCGGATGTCGCCCAACGTTTTTACGCCGACGCCACACTTCCCCACGCACTGTCCGCCTGATCAGGAGATCAACATGTTGAAGAAAACCGCACTGACGTTGGCGGCGTTGCTGGCCTCATTGAGTGTGTCGGCCGCCGATGCGCTGCGTGTCGCCGCCGACCCGATTCCCCATGCGCAGATCCTCGAGTATGTGCAGAAAATCGACCCGAGCCTGAACCTGAAAATCATCGAGATCCCCAGCGGCGTGAACTCCAACGAGCTGCTGGCGCACGGTGATGTCGACGCCAATTACTTCCAGCACCTGCCATTCCTTAACGCCCAGGAACAGGCCCTCGGCCAGAAGTTTGCCGTGGCCGCCACCGTGCATATCGAGCCGTTGGGCATCTATTCGCATCGCCACACACGCTTCGCTCAGGTGCCGGACCAAGGCACGGTGGCGGTGCCGAATAACGTCACCAACCTCAGCCGCGCCTTGTACCTGTTGCAAGCGAACGGCCTGATCACGCTCAAGCCGGGCTTCAATGACGCGTCCAAGGAGCAGGCCACGCCCAAGGACATCGCCGAAAACCCCAAGCACTTGAAGATTCTGGAGATTGAATCGCCGCAAATTCCGCGGGCGCTGGACGATGTGGACCTGGCGGTGATCAATGGCAACTTCGCTCTGGAAGCCGGGTTGGTGCCGGCCAAAGACGCCTTGGGCCTGGAGAAAGCCGAGGGCAACCCGTACGCGAATATCCTGGTGACCACACCAAAACTGGTCGATGACCCGCGCATCAAGCAGCTCGCCAAGGACCTGCGCTCGCCGGAGGTGGCCACGTTCATCAGCGAAAAATACGCGGGCTCCGTGATTCCGGTGGCGGCCAAATGATCGTCGTCGAGGGCGTCAGCAAAACCTACGCCGACGGCCAGCCGGCGGCGCTGGATAACGTGTCGTTGCAGATAAACGACGGCTCGATTTTTGGCATCGTCGGCCGCAGCGGGGCGGGTAAAAGTACCTTGTTGCGCTGCCTTAACCTGCTGGAGCGGCCCACCTGCGGGCGCATCCTTTTGGATGGCCAGGACCTGACCCAACTGAGCGACAAGCAACTGCGCGAGCAACGCCAGCGCATCGGCATGATCTTCCAGGGCTTCAACCTGCTGCATTCACGCACGGTGGCGGGCAACGTCGCGGTGCCGCTGGAAATCGCCCAGGTGCCCAAGGTCGAGCGCGCGGCGCGGGTGGCCGAGTTGCTGGCGTTGGTGGGTTTGAGTGACAAGGCTGGGGCGTTTCCTTCGCAGCTTTCCGGTGGGCAGAAACAACGTGTGGGCATTGCCCGGGCATTGGCGGCGCGTCCGGCCTATTTGTTATCGGATGAGGCCACCAGCGCGCTGGACCCGCAAACCACCGCGTCGATTCTTGAGTTGTTGCGCGACATCAATCGGCAGTTGGGCGTGACCATCGTGTTGATCACCCATGAACTCGACGTGGTCAAGACCATCTGTGACAGCGCAGTGTCGCTGGCCGATGGCCGCGTGGTGGAAAGCGGCACGCTGCTGCAGTTGCAAGCCGACCCGACATCGCGCCTGGGCCGTTCGCTGGCGCCAAGCCTGCCCGTGGTGAGGGCCGTATGAAAACCGACTGGAACGAGATTGTTCAACTGCTGCTCAACGCCACCGGCGAAACCCTGTACATGGTGCTGCTGGCGGGCCTTTTCACGCTGTTGATCGGCTTGCCGCTGGGCGTGGTGCTGTTTATCAGCCGACGCGGCGGTTTGCTGCCTTTGCCACGGCTCAACCGGGCGTTGGGCGCCGTGATCAACCTGGGGCGGTCATTGCCGTTTGTGGTGATGCTGATCGCGTTGATCCCGCTGACGCGCCTGATCGTCGGCACCACATTGGGCAGTACGGCGGCCGTGGTGCCGATCACGATTGGCGCTTTTCCTTTTTTTGCGCGCATTGTCGAGACCGCCCTGGATGAAGTGGACAAGGGGCGCATAGAAGCCATCGTCGCCATGGGCGGTGACGTGCGCCATGTGATCCTCAAAGTGCTGCTGCCGGAAGCCTTGCCCGCGCTGGTGGCCGGGGTCACGCTGACGCTGGTGATGCTGATCGGCTTTTCCTCCATGGCTGGCGTGATCGGTGGCGGCGGGCTGGGCGACCTGGCGATTCGTTATGGTTATCAGCGTTTCAACAATCAGATCATGGTGGTCACGGTCATCGTGCTGGTGGTGTTGGTGCAGGGCGTGCAAAGCCTGGGGGATCGCTGTGTGAGGTCGCTGGCGCACCGCCGATAAACGGTTATGTACTAATGAATTTTTAATATTTCTAGTTATATGCGCGGCTGGGTAAAGTCACCGTCACTTCTTTTATCTCGCCGCCGGGAAATTGTTCATGAACCGTCCCCACGGGCAGCCCACGCCGATCCTGACCTTGCCCCAGGGCGAAAAAGACCCGCTGTCGATCCGTGCCAAGGCGCTGGTGTTTTCCGACCCGCGCTCGTTGCAACTGCTCGATTATTTGAAACGCGTCGGCCCCAGCGAAGCGCCGGTGTTGATCAATGGCGAAACCGGCACCGGCAAGGAGCTGGTGGCGCGCTACATCCACAGCGCCAGCGGCCGCACTGGCGCGTTTGTGCCGGTGAACTGCGGCGCGATCAGCGAGAACCTGGCCGAAAGCGAGTTTTTCGGGCATGAAGCCGGCTCGTTTTCCGGTGCTTCCGGGCGGCGGATCGGCTGGTTCGAAGAGGCCGATGGCGGCACCCTGTTCCTGGATGAAATCGGCGACCTGCCGCTGCCTTTGCAGGTCAAGTTGCTGCGTGTGCTGCAGGAACAGGAGGTGGTGCGGGTCGGCTCGCGCAAGCCGGTCAAGATCAATATCCGCCTGGTGACCGCCACCAACATCGACCTGGAACAGGCGGTGGAGGCCGGCAATTTTCGTCTGGACCTGTTTTACCGCATCAACGTTGCGCAGGTGCAGGTGCTGCCGCTGCGCGAGCGGCCGCTGGACATCTTGCCGCTGGTGGAGCACTTTCGCCGGCTGTACAGCGCCAAGCTCAAGATCGCCGAGCCGATGCTCTCCGAATCCGCCACCCAGGCGCTGCTGGAGTACCCGTGGCCGGGCAATATCCGCGAGCTGGAAAACGTCGTGCACCTGGCGCTGCTGGTGGCCGGTGACAAGCCGATCATGCCCAGCCACCTGAAGTTCTCCGCCGGGCTCAGCGCGCTCCACGCGAGCGCCAATAGTGGTGCGCCGCGGATCCCGCATGAGGTGATGCGCGAGCAGCTGTTGAGGTTGTTCGAGGTGCCGGGAGACACCTTGCTGCACGATATAGAGGACCTGATCGTGCGCGAGGCGTTTGCGTTTTGTGGCTTCAACCAACTGCGCACCGCGGACTTGCTGGGGATCACCCGCAACGCGATGCGCACCTTGCTGGTCAACCACGGCATGCTCAAGGGGCGCGCACGGCCTTGAGCAGCAGCGTCTCAAATAGCTGCTGCGCGCGCGGTTCATCACTGTGGGCGACATTAAAACGCATCGTATTGAGGTGCGCCGGGTCATAACCGAACAAGGCGCCCGGCGCCAGAACCATGCTGTGTTTCAACGCGTGCTGGGCCAGCAGTTCGCCGTCCACCGCCTGCGGCAGCCGCGCCCAGATAAACATCCCGCCCTCATACGCCATCGGCAGCTCGCACCCGCAACGCTTGAGCCATTGCTCGACGCGTCCGCCGGACTCCATCAACCGTTGCACCATGCGCTTGCGATGCCTGGCGTAGCTGCCTTCGCTGAGCATGCGATAGACCAGTTGCTCGAACAGCTCTGAGGTCACGCCACCGCTCATCAACTTCATGTTGGTCAGGTTCGCCGCCAGTTGCGGCGCGGCCACCACATAGCTGACGCGGGTGTTGGCGCTCAGAATCTTGGAGAAACCAGACAGGTACGTGACCTGGTCCAGCCCGGCGAGAGCCGCCAGGCGCGGGGGCGGGCTGGGGTGCAGGTCGCCGTAGAGGTCATCCTCGACGATATGGCAATGGTATTGCTGAGTCAGTTGCAGCAGGCGAAACGCCTGGCTGGGGCTGAAGGAATGGCCGGTGGGGTTATGCAGCACGCTGGTGGTCAGGTACAGACTGGGGCGGTGTTCGGCCAGCAGTGCTTCAAGGGCGGCGAAGTCAAAGCCGTCGGGGCGGCGCTCGATGGTCACTACGTTGACGCCGTGCAAGGCCAGGTTGGCGTGGAAGTTGAAGTAGCACGGCGCGTCCAGCAGCACGGTGTCGCCGGGGCGTGCGAGCAGGCGCATGAGCATGTCCAGGCCTTGCACGGTGTTGGGCGTGGTGATGATTTGTTCCACCGGCACTGACAGGCCTTCAGCGTGCAGCTTTTGTTGCAGCGCCTGGCGCAGCGGCAACAGCCCGGCCGGCGCGCCCAGCCCGGCGATGCGCAACGACGGCGCGCGCACCACACTGCGCAGGGCGTGGCGGATGGCGTCGTTGTTCAGCCAGCTCTCCGGCAAGTGCCCGCTGCCGGGACGCAGCTCGCCGCCGGCGGTGACCAAAGGGCGGCGCAACACGCTGAGCAGGTCTTGGGGCAACAGGTCGACCCAGGTCATCGAGGCGGGGCGGGCGCTGTCCATCGCCACGAAGTAGCCGCGGCCCTGGCTGGAGGTCAGCAGGTTACGTCCGCGCAGGCGGTCCAGCGCTTCATTGAGGGTGAATTTGCCCACGCCCAGGGTCTGGGTCAATTCACGCACCGACGGCAATTTGCTGCCCGGCGCCCAGTCACCGTGCTCGATGGCCTGGCTGAACGCGTCGACAATCTGCTGAACCTTGGGTGTGCCGTCAACAAAGGCGATGGCGGGTACAAACATAAACCTTCCTGGTATTTGCCGGTTATTTTACCGGTGATTGTTACCGGTAAAGTTCGGCCGGATTAGGCATTACTTTACCTGCCCTGTGCAAGGCTGCCGCTCTAGACTGCGGGCCATCAATGACAGGGATTACGTGATGGACAGCCAACTGATCAACCCGGGCGCGCCGTTCTGCCTGGGGGTGGCCCAGCATAAATACCTGGGGGCCGAAAAGGGCCTGCAAAGCGCCATGGAAGGGGGCTACAGCCACTGGTACATCGACGCCAGCCTGTTAGGCGAAAGGGTCGAGGACTGGACTGATGCGCGCATCGCCAGCCTGCAGGAGAAGATCGCCGCCAGCGGTGTTCAGCCAATATTCCACAGTAACTTCAAGGCGCCGCTGGGCAGCGATGTCGGCGCTTTTCGTGCGGCGGCGGTGGAGTACGTGGAAAGAGAGGTCGATGTTGCCAGCCGTCTGGGCGCGCCGTTGATCATCCACGGCGGCTGCATCGTGGGTCCGCAAAGGGTGCTGGAGGCCAAGGACATCGCCCTTGAGCATTACCTCAAATCGGTCAAGGAGCTGGCGCAGTACGCCGAGGCCAAGGGCACGGATATCTACCTGGAGAGTCTGTCCAACTACGTCAACTACCGGATTTTCACCCACCCAGCGCAATTCGCCTTTGTGTTCGAGCACCTGCAAGCACACAGCAATGTGTACTGCTTGCTCGACGCCGGCCACACACACATCGACAGTCGCTTGCCCGCGCAAGTGATGCGCAAGTACCCCGCGCTGATCAAGGGTATTTCCTTCAGCAACCACAAGGAGGGGCACGACGCTGACAACTGCGCGTACGCCGAGGTGCTGCGAGCTATCGTCGAGACGAACTGGAAAGGCCTGGTGACCTTTGAAACCTGTCACCACAGCGCGCAGGCCGCCCTGGCCGATCTGGCGCGCGCCTTCGCCGTTGTTTCTGCCAACCCGGGTCTGGACTCATGACCAGTACGTTGACGCTTTCTTCGTTTCTCTATTTTCTGCTGTTTTGCGCCACCATGACCTTCAGCCCCGGCCCGATGACCCTGCTGCTGTTAAGCCTGGGGTTGAAGGACGGCCTGCGCAGCTCAATCCCGGCGCAGATCGGCGCCAGTGTGTCGTACCTGATTTCGATCCTGATCTTTGCCGTAGGCTTCTCGCAATTGATCAAGGGCAACCTTGCCATCACCCAGACCCTCCAGTGTGTGGGTGTGGCCTACATCCTCTACCTGGCCTACCGGCAGTGGACCAGCAGCGGCGTATCGATCAACCGGGACGGTGCCGCGCAGGGCGCGCGCAGCCTGTTCGGCAAGGGCTTGCTGACCGGGTTTTCCAACCCCAAGACGCTCATCATGTTCAGCGCTGTGTTCCCACAGTTTGCCGGGGCGGGAGGGCACAGCCGCGCGGCAGATATTGCCATCCTCGGGCTGACGTTCCTGTTGCTGCAGTTTGCCAGCGGCTGCCTGTATTGCTATTTCGGCCAACGCATCAAGCACGTGCTGGAAACCCCCAGGCGGAGGGTGTTGCTGCAACGGGTCACGGCAGTGCTGTTGCTGGGTGTGGCGCTGATGCTGGCGCGCGGTTTTTCGCACTGAGGGCGCGATTCGCAGGTTTATGAGCGGTAGTGGCGATTTGACGTTGCCCTGATAGACTCCAGGCATTCATCCAGGATCACATCAAGCCATGTCAACCGCCGGAGGAAATGGACTTCCGCTCGCTTCACGGTTGTATAAGTCGCGCACGCTGGGGCTGACGCTCGGTTTTGTGTGCGTGGTGTTTGGCATGTACCCCTTGCATCCCCCGCTGTGGGTGTGGGCGTGGATGCTGATCAACGCCTTTGTCTGGCCGCACATTGCCTATCAATGGTCGCGCCGCGCCAGCAACTCACTGCGCAGCGAACGCCGTAACCTGTTGTTTGATTCCTTTTGCGGCGGGTTCTGGGTCGGCGCCATGCACTTCAACCCGCTGCCCAGTGTCACCACGCTGTCGATGATGACCATGAACAACGTCGCCATTGGTGGGCCGCGCTTCATGCTGGCAGGCTGGGTGGCGCAGGCCTTGGGTGTCGGCGCGTCGTTGCTGGTGTTCGCCCCGGCGTTCATTGCCGTTACCACTGAAACCCAGCTTTACGCCTGCTTGCCGATTCTGATGGTGTACCCGCTGGTTCTGGGCTGGATCTGCTATCGCCAGGCCGTGACCCTCGCCCGGCACAAACGCGAGTTGCTGGCGCTGAGCCGCACCGACAGCCTGTCCGGCCTGCTTAACCACGGTGCCTGGAAGGACCACCTGGAGATCGAATTCCAACGCTGTCGCAGAGAGCAGGTGGGCGCGGCCATTGCGCTGATCGACATCGACCATTTCAAGACTATCAACGACACCTACGGCCACGTTACCGGCGATATCGTGCTGCGCCAACTGAGCAAAGTGCTGCGACAGAACCTGCGCACCACCGACCTTGCCGGGCGCTATGGCGGCGATGAGTTCTGCGTGATCCTGCCGGACATGCCCCTGCACCGCGCCACCGAAGTGATGGACGCCTTGCGCGACCGCTTCAACGCTTTGGCGTACACCCAAGACCCGACACTGCGCGCCAGCCTGAGCATTGGCCTGGCGCCGTATCAACCTGCGCACGCGGATTCGACCAGTTGGCTCAACGACGCCGACCAGGCGTTGTATGAGGCCAAGAGCAGCGGGCGCAACCGTGTGAGTTCAGTGCAAGGGAGTTGGTTGCGATCGGTCTAGTGGGGTAGGGTGTTGGCGCACCCCCCAACAAAAAAACAAGGATCGGTCCATGCTCTTCACCTTCTCCCGTACCCTCCTGGCCGCGACCCTGGCCATGTCCTTCGCCGTGCCGGCCTACAGCGCTGAACCCCACAAACAGATCCAGGCCGACGCCGAACAATACAAGGCCCCAGCGCTGCAGCTGCTTGAGCGTCTGGTGAATATCGATTCGGGCTCCGGCTACGAGCCCGGCCTGACCCAAGTGCGCGACATCGCCGTAGAAGAACTGAAGCAGCTCGGTTTCAGCATCGAGCTGGTGCCGGACAAAGCGGCCAACAACAGTCACGTGATCGCCACCCTCAAAGGCACCGGCAAAGCCAAGATTTTGCTGATGGCCCACATGGACACGGTGTTCAAGGAAGGTTCGGCCGCCGAACGCCCGTTCCACATCAAGGACGGCCGCGCCTATGGCCCCGGTGTGATGGATGACAAAGGTGGCATCGTCGCTGGCATCTATGCGCTGAAGGTGCTGAAAGATCAGGGTTTCAAGGACTACGCACAGATCACCTTCCTGCTCGATGCCAGCGAAGAAACCGGCTCCGACGCTGCCTCCGAACTGATTCGCACCACCGCCAAGGGCCACGACGTCACCCTCAACCTCGAGCCCGGCCGCCCAGCCGACGGCCTGGTGGTATGGCGCAAAGGCAGCGCCACCGCCGTGGTTGAAGTCAAAGGCAAAGCCGCCCACGCCGGCGTCGCCCCGGAACTGGGCCGCAACGCCGCGATGGAAGCGGCGCACCAGATCCTGCAACTGGGCAAACTGGGCGATGAAGAGAAGAAAACCACCATCAACTTCACCGTGCTCAAGGCCGGCGACCGCGTCAACGTCATCCCCGACCAGGCGACGGCCAAGGCAGACGTACGCGCGGCATTGCCGGAAGAGTTCGACCGGATCGAGAAGGACCTGGCCCGTGTTTCGGCGAATAAGTTGATTGCGGACACCGAAGTGAAAACCAGTTTGCTGCGCGGTTTACCGCCAATGCCGCAGACGCCGGAGTCGGACAAGCTGGTCGCAATCGCCCAGGGGATTTACGGGGAGCTGGGGCGTAAGTTGACCATCGAAGGCAGCGGCGGGGCAGCGGATGCCAGTTTGTCTGCCGGGGTTGGGACACCGACGCTGGATGGGTTCGGGATTGTCGGTGGCAACATACATACCCCAGAGGAATATGCGGAAGTGGAGAGTGTAGCGCCGCGAATTTACTTGCTTAGCCGGATGATTATGGAGCTTTCGAAGCGTTGATTGGTGCGCTGGGTTCACTCATTTTTTGAGGGTGAACCTCGCTATCCGGTGAGTAGGCCTGTTGTGACTAGCGGGTTTATTGTGGCGAGCAGGCTTGCCCTGCGTTGGGCTGCGCAGCAGGCCCGAAACTGGCGACGCGGTTTTGGCTTAAGAGGCGCGTCGCCCTTGCTGGGGCTTGAGTCCCACGCAGGGCAAGCCTGCTCGCCACAGTATTTTAAGGCGCATCAGTGATGCCGGTGGCATTCACCATGTGGATTGGTCTTCGAGGCTGGCTTTTTGGAGGTCGTCTTTCCAGACCTCGTTGACTAATTGGTAGATGTCGGTGAATTACTCACGAGGATCTATTATTTCGACTTGCTGGGAAGTGCATCAGCCGACACGAACATTTACCCATTAGTTTCTATTCACAAATAGTTGCGAAGTCAATATAGCCTTCAAATGAAAGGCATGCGATCCACGTCATCGGTTCCGGCACGATGTAGGTGTGCTGAGGAAATTCAGAGAGGATTTTCACCACCTGACTCAGGTCTCTATGATCGACTAAATAACCGTCCGAGCATACGTCGCCGACAAAGTACAGGTTGTCGTTGGTTACTTTGTTGAACTCTTCGATCAGTAGCGATATAGCCAGATCTGAGGCTTGAAGTCCAAAGTTAATGCTATTTGTTAACTTGCTCCAGGCAATTTGGCTTCCGGAGAAAGGCATTGTCATCATTGATGCTATCGACTATTGCTTCATGCTTAGCTTCAGAGAGAACGGTAAAATTTATATTGAAGCTTTTAAACTCTTTAATGAGTTCTTCATCAAAATAGTTTATTTGTTTCAAACCTTTTGGTCAGCTTTATTACCATTTTTTGGTTTGCATCGAAAAGATAATGCGGCCCTTTTTTCTTGGCAGACCAGACGTTTATATGAGCGCCACTTCTATCGTCGTGTTCAATGCGGAAGCCAGTTTTACGTGATGAGCGGGCTTGCCCACCGTTGGGCTGCGTAGCAGCCCCAAAACTGGACGCTTATCGGCCGGTTAAATCGCGTCGCCCCTCTTTTGGCTGCCGGACGACCCAGCGCGGTCAAGCTCGCCAAAGGGGCCAAAGATTGATTGGTTTATAAGTTTGTTTTCTTTATTTTTTATTTGAGGCTTTACTACTTTCCAATGCTGAAGCAACGTGCCTCAACCACGTTCGGGCGCTCTCCCATTCGTTAAGGTAATAGTAGTAGCATCCAATATCAGCGAATAAATAATCTTGGAGCTCTTGTTCGGTTTTTTGGGTTGTTATCAATCTATGTAATTCTGATTGCACTTTGAATAATGTGTCTGCAGAGACGTCAGAGATAAAGAAGTCAATTACATCGCTCGCGCTCTTGTGGTCTTCCATCCAATCCTGATTGAAATACCCTGCAAGGAATTGCTGTAGCTCGGGATAGTCTTGGTTCATGGGTTTGGAAATCCAGTATGAATTCGGTAACCATTATGCATGTTTTCATCTCTGCGAATGATAAGGTAGATTTCTGTTCCCGGAACGGCTGCTGTCGTGTTCTTTTTAAAGCTAGTACCTATAGGTTCTTCAGTTTTTTGAATAATGACGATCTGATTGTTTTGCCCTGCAAGGAAGTTATTTATTTGGGTTTTGTTGTCATCTAGTACATTTGATACTGCGAACTCTGCTGTGGCGCGATCATGAAAAGTAGAAGCCGCTGGGATATTTGGTTCCTGCTGTAATCGATCCAGCAATTGTCTATCAGTTCGACCGATATGCTTTTGCATTAGATGCCCTCCTGCCCGCTCGTGCGCGGCTAAACCTCCTCCTGGAACTATTTTGCTGTACGGACCTTCAGGACAGTTCGTGTTCTTACAACTCAGTCCCAACGGATCTACCCACCCCGTCGGGTTAGGTACGTACTGGTACGCATTGATCCCACCCGCCAGCTTCACCGGGTCCGGTGTCAGGTAACGACCAATGTCTGGATTGTAGTAGCGATGGCGGTTGTAATGTAGCCCGCTTTCCGGGTCGAAGTATTGGCCTTGGAAGCGCAGCGGGTTGTCGATTTTGTTGATGTCTAGGCGGCTGATTTGGCCGTAGGCGCGGTAATGCGCGGACCAGACGATTTCGCCGTCGGGGGCGGTGAGTTCCTGCGGGGTGCCGAGGTGGTCCAGTTGATAGTGGAAGGGCTGGGTGTCTTTCGGGCCGAAACCTTCCAGCAGTGCTAAGGGCCGAAAGCTGTCCGGTTCGTAGAGGTAACTGCGATGCCTGTCCGCGTGATGCTCCGCAACCAGCTTGTCGCCTTGCCAGAAAAACTCCGTGGTTAGGTCGTCGACGGTTTTGCTGATACGCCGACCGAACGGGTCATAGCGATAGCTGGCCGTTTGCCCGTTCGGCTGGGTAATGCCGATAAGCCGATGCTGACAGTCGTAGCGATACTCGGTGACGAGTTGATGACCCTTGCCGCGTCTTTGGCGGATCAGATTGCCGAACGCGTCATAGTCGTAATGATGATCGCCCTGAATCACCAACCGATTTCCCGCCACGATGTCCGGACCGGGGCGGTCTTGCATCAGCAGGTTGCCGGCCGGGTCGTGGCCGAAACGCTCTTGCACGTCTTGCGAGTGATCCGCTCGAGTCAGGCGGGCGAGGGGATCGTAGTGGTAGTGGTGTTCACCTTTGCGCGTATCGAGCAGGCGGGTGAGGTTGCCGGATTTGTCGTAGTCGTAGTGGCGGCGGTAGAGCTTGTGCTCCTGTTGAGTGACTGCGTGGGCGTGGAGGCGGTTTTGTTCGTCGTAGTCGTAATGGCTGAGCAGTTGGCCTTGTTGGCGTTGGCGCTCTCTGCCGGTTTTGAACAGGTGAGAGGTGAGGGTTTTGCCGTTCAGCTCGACGGTGGCGAGGTGGCCGCTTTTGTCGTGGTTGAAGGTGAGGCGGTTGTTGTCCGGCAGGCGCAGGTTTTTCAGTTGGCCGCAGGCATCGTAGCCGTAGCGCAGGGTGCCCCAGCCTTGGTGGTCGGCGGTGAGGCGGTTTTGGCTGTCGTATTCGTAGGCTAACGCCCAGTGGCCGTCGTCGACGCTGAGGAGGTTGCCCTGGCGGTCGTAGGCGTAATCGACCACTCCACCGTCTGGCAGGGTTTTTCGTACGAGGCGGCCGGAAGGGTCTCGCTCGTAGCGGGTGACTAGCTGACTGCCATCGTCGCCGTGTTCGGTCTTTTCCAGCAGGTAGCCGTTGAGGTCGTAGACGTAAGCCGTACGCTGGCCGTCAAAACCGGTTTCCTGCTTGATCAACCCGTTGGGGTGGTAGTCGAGTTGGTAGGTTTCACCGACTTCGTTTTCGATCTCGGTCAGCAGTAACCGCACGTTGTCGTAGCGGTAGTTGACCTGGGTACCATCAGCATTTATGCGACGGCTGATCAGGTGCAGGCCGTCGGCGTATTCGTAGCGGGTGA
>NZ_CAWPSZ010000030.1:0-25201 GCF_963890955.1 Pseudomonas sp. MF6747 | reverse complement strand
CGGTCGTTGAAGGCGGCAACATCACTTACACCGCCACGCTGACCAACCCAGCACAAACCGCTGTGACGGTTACCTTGAGCAACGGTCAGACGATCAACATCGAAGCGGGCAAGTCCAGCGGAAGTGTAGTTTTCGAAACCCCGGCTAACGATGTCTACAACAACGGTTCGACCGTCAACACAACGATCACCAACGCCACTGGCGGTAATTTCGAAAACCTGGCAACCAACCCTACGCCAGCGACCACCACCATCACCGACTCTATCGATACCACCACTGTCACTCTGACGGCGGATCCTTCGGTCGTTGAAGGCGGCAATATCACTTACACCGCTACGCTGACTAACCCGGCGCAAACTGCGGTGACTGTGACGCTTTCGAATGGCCAGACCATCGTCATCGAAGCCGGGAAATCTGCCGGTTCGGTGGTGTTTGAAACTCCGGCCAACGATGTCTACAACAACGGTTCGACCGTCAATACGACGATCACCAACGCCACTGGCGGTAACTTCGAGAACCTGGCAACCAACCCAGCGCCAGCGACCACCACGATTACCGATTCGATCGACACCACCACCGTCACTCTGACGGCAGATCCATCGGTCGTTGAAGGCGGCAACATCACTTACACCGCCACGCTGACCAACCCAGCACAAACCGCTGTGACGGTTACCTTGAGCAACGGTCAGACGATCAATATCGAAGCGGGCAAGTCCAGCGGAACTGTAGTTTTCGAAACTCCGGCCAACGACGTTTACAACAATGGTTCGACTGTCAGCACCACTATTACCGGTGCAACTGGCGGTAACTTTGAGAACCTGGTTCCAGGTACTGCCCCAGCCGTCACCACGATCACTGATTCGATCGACACCACCACCGTCACTCTGACGGCAGATCCATCAGTCGTTGAAGGCGGCAACATTACTTACACCGCTACGCTGACTAACCCGGCGCAAACTGCGGTGACTGTGACGCTTTCGAATGGTCAGACCATCGTCATCGAAGCGGGTAAATCTGCGGGCTCGGTGGTTTTCGAAACCCCAGCCAACGACGTCTATAACAACGGTTCGACCGTCAACACGACGATCACCAACGCCACTGGCGGTAACTTCGAGAATCTGGCGACCAACCCTACGCCAGCGACCACCACCATCACCGACTCTATCGATACCACCACTGTCACTCTGACGGCGGATCCATCGGTCGTTGAAGGCGGCAACATCACTTACACCGCGACGTTGACCAATCCGGCGCAAACCGCCGTGACCGTCACGTTGAGCAACGGCCAGACGATCAACATCGAAGCTGGAAAATCCAGCGGAACTGTAGTTTTCGAAACTCCAGCCAACGACGTTTACAACAATGGTTCGACTGTCAGCACCACTATTACCGGTGCAACTGGCGGTAACTTTGAGAACCTGGTTCCAGGTACCGCCCCAGCCGTCACCACGATCACCGACTCGATCGACACCACCACTGTCACTCTGACGGCGGATCCATCGGTCGTTGAAGGCGGCAACATTACTTACACCGCTACGCTGACTAACCCGGCGCAAACTGCGGTGACTGTGACGCTTTCGAATGGCCAGACCATCGTTATCGAAGCGGGTAAATCTGCTGGCTCGGTGGTGTTTGAAACGCCGGCCAACGACGTCTACAACAACGGTTCGACCGTCAACACGACGATCACCAACGCTACCGGTGGCAACTTCGAGAACCTGGCAACCAACCCAGCGCCAGCCACCACCACGATCACCGACTCGATCGACACCACTACCGTCACCCTGACGGCGGATCCTTCGGTCGTTGAAGGCGGCAACATTACTTACACCGCTACGCTGACTAACCCGGCGCAAACCGCCGTGACGGTCACGCTGAGCAACGGCCAGACGATCAACATCGAAGCCGGCAAGTCCTCAGGCTCAGTGGTGTTCCACACCCCGGCCAACGACGTCTACAACAACGGTTCGACCGTCAATACGACGATCACCAACGCCACTGGCGGTAACTTCGAAAACCTCGCAACCAACCCAGCGCCAGCAACCACCACGATCACCGACTCGATCGACACCACTACCGTTACCCTGACGGCGGATCCATCGGTCGTTGAAGGCGGCAACATTACTTACACCGCTACGCTGACTAACCCGGCGCAAACTGCGGTGACTGTGACGCTTTCGAATGGCCAGACCATCGTTATCGAAGCGGGTAAATCTGCTGGCTCGGTGGTGTTTGAAACGCCGGCCAACGACGTCTACAACAACGGTTCGACCGTCAACACGACGATCACCAACGCTACCGGTGGCAACTTCGAGAACCTGGCAACCAACCCAGCGCCAGCCACCACCACGATCACCGACTCGATCGACACCACTACCGTCACCCTGACGGCGGATCCTTCGGTCGTTGAAGGCGGCAACATTACTTACACCGCTACGCTGACTAACCCGGCGCAAACCGCCGTGACGGTCACGCTGAGCAACGGCCAGACGATCAACATCGAAGCCGGCAAGTCCTCGGGCTCGGTCGTGTTCCATACCCCAGCCAACGACGTCTATAACAACGGCTCGACCGTCAACACGACGATCACCAACGCTACCGGCGGTAACTTCGAAAACCTGGCAACCAACCCAGCGCCAGCGACCACCACCATCACTGACTCGATCGACACCACTACCGTTACCCTGACGGCGGATCCATCGGTCGTTGAAGGCGGCAATATCACTTACACCGCCACGCTGACAAATCCAGCGCAAACCGCGGTAACCGTAACGCTGAGCAACGGCCAGACGATCAACATCGAAGCCGGCAAGTCCTCGGGCTCGGTGGTGTTCCACACCCCGGCCAACGACGTCTATAACAACGGTTCGACCGTCAACACGACGATCACCAACGCCACTGGCGGTAACTTCGAAAACCTGGCAACCAACCCAGCGCCAGCAACCACCACGATCACCGACTCGATCGACACCACTACCGTCACCCTGACGGCAACCCCTTCAGTCGTTGAAGGCGGCAACATTATTTACACCGCCACGCTGACCAACCCGGCGCAAACCGCTGTGGCGGTCACGCTGAGCAACGGCCAGACGATCAACATCGAAGCGGGCAAGTCTTCGGGCACGGTCGTGTTCCAAACGCCGCCGAACGACGTTTACAACAACGCGTCGACTGTCAGCACGACGATCACCAAGGCAACCGGCGGTAATTTTGAGAACCTGGCGGCGAATCCGGCCCCCGCAGTGACGAGCATCACCGACTCGATCGACACCACCACCGTGACCCTGAGCGCGCCAAGTGCGGTCAACGAAGGCGGCACCATCACCTACACCGCCACCTTGAGCAACAAGGCTGGCAGCGACATGGTGATCACCCTGGATAACGGCTCGACGATCAAGATTGCCAAGGATTCCCTGGTGGGCCAGGTGACCGTCAATGCGCCAGGCGATGACGTGTTCATCGACAAGAGCACCCAGACCGTCAAGATCGCCGGCACTACCGGTGGCAATTTCGAAAACCTCAGCGTGACGCCGGGCGGCGCCACCACCGTGGTCAACGACACCATTGATACGGTGAGAATCCTCCTGACCGCCACCGGCAGCGTCGGCGAGAAAGGCAACATCGTCTACACCGCCACCCTGGTCGACAAAGACGGTCATGCCGTCAATAACGTCGGCAAGACTGTGGTGGTCGAGCTGGATAACGGCAAGACCATCAGCATTGCCGACGGCCAGAGTTCCAGCACGGCCACCGTTGTCGCGCCTAACGATGTGTACGCCGGCAACCAGACGGTGACTGCGGCCATCAAGGGCGTAACCGGTGGGGAGCAGTTCGAGAACCTGGTGCCGGTCAAGGATCCGGTGAGCACCACCGTATACGACACACCGGGCACCACCGACCTGACGACCGTCACCCTGACCGCGCCAAGTGCGGTCAACGAAGGCGGCACCATCACCTACACCGCCACCTTGAGCAACAAGGCCGGCAGCGACATGGTGGTCACCCTGGATAACGGCGCCACGATCAAGATCGCCAAGGATTCCCTGGTCGGTCAGGTGACCGTCAATGCGCCAGGCGATGACGTGTTCATCGACAAAAGCACCCAGACCGTGAAGATCACCGGCACTACCGGCGGTAATTTCGAGGGCGTCACCATCACCCCGGGCGGCGCAACCACCGTCGTCAACGACACCATCGATGACGTGACCGTGTCGCTCAAAGCCAACGGTTCGGTCAGCGAAGGCGGCCAGATCACTTACACCGCTTCCCTGGTCGACAAGAACGGCAATGCCGTAACCAACGTCGGCTCCGACCTGGTGGTGAAGTTGAATAACGGCTCGACCATTACCATCGGCAACGGCCAGTCCAGCAACACCGCGACCACCACTGCGCCTAACGATGCGTACGTGGGCGCCAACGACGTGACTGCCAAGATCACCGGCGTGGTCAGCGGCGGCGACAAGTACGAGCATCTGATCGTCGACGGCAGCACCGTGACCACCAAGGTGACGGATGTGATCAACAACACCACCATCAGCATTACCGGCGACGCGTCGGTGACTGAAGGCGGCACGGCGAACTACACCCTGACCCTGAGCAACCCGGCGCAAACCGATGTGACCGTGACGCTCAAGTACAGCGGCACCGCCACCGATGGCTCGGATTTCACTGGCGTGTACACCGTGAAGATCCCGGCTGGCGCCAGCAGCGTGCCGTTCACCATCGGCACGATCGACGACAAGATCACCGAGCCGACAGAAACGATCGTCATCACCATCGATAAAACCACCGGCGGCAACTTCGAAAACCTGGTGGTCGGCAATGGCAGCGTCAGCACCAACATCATCGACAACGACGCGCCGCCGGTCATCGACCTGGATGCCAACAACTCCAGCGGCGCCACCGGTGCCGACTACAAGACCTCGTTCACCGAAGGCGGCACGGGCGTGTCGATTGCTGACACTGACATCAAGATTACCGATCCGGACAGCACTCAACTGACCGGCGCCACGGTGGTCTTGACCAACACTCAGCAGGGCGATTCGCTGAACTACACAGGCGTTACCGGCATCACTGTGACCCCGACCACAGACCCTGCCACCGGCAAGATCACGCTGACCCTGACCGGTACGGCGTCGCTGGCTGACTACATGCAGCAGATCAAGAACATCACGTTCACCAACAACAGCCACGACCCGAGCACCACGCCGCGGACCATCACCGTGACCGTGACCGATGGCGGCAATTACTCCAACGTCGCTACCGCCACGGTCAACGTAGTGGCGGTCAACGATGCGCCAGTGGCAACCGGCAGCGCCGTGACCGGCACCGAAGACACGCCGCTGGCGCTGACCTGGGCCAACTTCGGCGTGACCGATGTGGACTCGCCACAAGCCAGCCTTGGCGTGAAGATCACCGACCTGCCGGTGGCCGGCAAGCTGCAATACCTGGCGGCAGATGGCGCCACCTGGACCAACGTGACCGCCGGCCAGACCTTCACCAAGGCGCAGATCGACGGCGGCCAGTTGCGCTTTATGCCCAACGCCAACGAGTCCGGCACCGACGGTTATGGCGGCACCGGTATTGGCAACAAGCAGGCCGATTACGCGCAGTTCAAGTTCCAGCCTACCGACGGCAAGGACCTGGGCACCAGCGCCACGGTGAAAGTCGATATCACACCGGTCGCCGACGCACCGACCCTGAATGTGGCTGACAACAACGTCAATTCGGTGGGCTTGCTCAAACAAAGCTGGAACAGCATCGCCGGCATCGGCACCAACGGTAACGGCGCGGCCCCGGCCGACCTGAAAAACGCCATTGATAACGCTGGCACGCCCAACAGCAGTGGGGTTGTGACCAACGTCGAATCCACCGCCAACGTGGCGGCGGGTGCAGGCTCGAAGATCTCCGGCCTGATGTACATGGAAGCCGGCAAGTCCTACACCTTCAGCGGCACCGGCGATGACAGCCTGGTGATCAACGTCGGCGGCAAAGACGTGGCCAGCGCGCAATGGGGCACCAACAGTGGCAAGTTCAGCGGCTCGATCACCCCGACCGTCAGCGGCTACTACAGCATCGAGATTTACCACGCCAACCAGTCCGGCCCGGGCAGCTATGACGTCAACCTGTCGATCAACGGCGCAGCGGCCACAGACCTGAGCACCAGCGGCGCGGCGTTGTACACCGGCATCACTGACCTGACCAACGCCGGCGTGACCGTGTCCGACCTGCATGGCAGCAACGGTGACGGTTACTACGTGGGCTACAAGCTCAACGAAGGCCAGGAAAACGGCACCGTGAAGCTGTCCAAGGTCACCACCGCGCTGACCGATACCGACGGTTCGGAAACCCTGAGCGTGAAGATCAGTGGCGTACCGGCAGGCTCGGTGCTAACCGACGCGTCCGGGCACACCTTCACCGCGACCAAAACCGTGGGCGAAGTCAACGTCACCGGCTGGGACCTGAGCACCCTGACCATCAAGCCGCCGACCTACTACAGCGGCCAGTTCAACCTGACCGTCACCTCGACGTCCACCGAAAGCCTCGGCGGTTCGGCCATCACCACCGCGCAATTGCCGGTGACGGTGTACCCGGCCACCTACAGCGCGATCACGGGCACCTCGGGCAGTGACGCGATTACCGGCACCGATGGCAACGACATCGTCGTGGCCGATATCGGCGGCCTGAACGTGGTGCAGGGCAAGAACTACAACATCGCGTTTATGGTGGACAGTTCCGGCAGCATGAGCACCGCGTCGATCAACGCGGCAAAGGCTTCGTTGACCTCGGTGTTCAACTCGCTCAAAGACAGCCTGGGCGCCAACACGTCGGGGACTGTGAATATCTTCCTGGCGGATTTCGATACCCAGGTGAACAAGTCGGTCGCCATCAACCTCAACGATCCAAACGCCCTGACGTTGCTCAAGGCAGTGCTGGACTCGATGGCGTCGGGCGGCGGTACCAACTATGAAGACGTGTTCAAGACCACGGCCAACTTCTTCCAGAGCGGCCTGGCTACCGGCAACAGCGGTGCCACCAACTTGACCTACTTCATCACCGACGGCAAGCCGACCTATTACCAGAGCGGCGAGCAGACCAACCCGACGATTTACAACGTGAAACTCGACGACTTGGTGACCACGTCCAACTACACACTGGGCACGACGTTCAGCAAATACCTGGATAACACCCACTACTTCAGTGTCGACTCCTCGGGTGCGGCCCAGTTGCAAACCTGGAATGGCTCGCGCTGGGTGGTTAATAACCTGGGCACCCTGCACGCCCAAGGTGACGGCACCTACGAGCTGTCCAACCTGAGCGGTACCGGCAGCAGCACCGACTCGGCGACGCTGAGCAACGCCAAAAGCGCCTTTGCCTTGCTGGGCGGGTTGTCGCAAGTGGAAGCCATCGGCATCAACAGCGACGTCACCCTCAGCGACCTGAAGCCGTACGACAGCGATGGCAAGCCGCAAAGCAACATCGACCCGAAAGACCTGGCCAACGCAATTCTCGGCCACACCGAAGCAACGCTGCCGGGTAACGACACCATCAGCGGTGGCGACGGCAACGACATCATCTTCGGCGACCTGGTGAGCTTCAGCGGTATTACCGGTGAGGGTTACAACGCACTGCAGGCCTTTGTTGCACAGAAGACCGGCGTGGCGGTCACGGCAGTGACCACCTCGAACGTGCACCAGTACGTCACCGAGCATTACGCGGACTTCGATGTGTCCGGCGCCAAGGACGGCAACGACACGCTGCTGGGCGGCGCGGGTGATGACATCCTGTTCGGCCAGGGCGGCAATGACTACCTGGACGGCGGCAAAGGCAATGACATCTTGCTGGGCGGCACCGGTGACGACACCTTGATCGGTGGTCCGGGCAACGACATCCTGATCGGTGGTTCGGGTGCCGACACCTTCGTGTGGAAAGCGGGTGACCTGGGCAACGATGTGATCAAGGACTTTAAAGCCTCGGAAGGTGACCGGATCGATCTCAAGGATCTGTTGAAGGGTGAGACGGACAGCACCATCGACAACTACCTCAAGATCACCACGGTAGACGGCGTGTCGACCCTGCAAATCAGCAGTGAAGGCAAGCTCAACGCAGCGGGCGGCGTGGCCAATGCCGATGTGACGATCAAGCTGGAAGGCAACGATTGGTCTCACACCAGCATCAACTCGCTGATCAGTGGTGCCGACCCGACCATCAAGATCGATCACACCGCCTAAGACGCGATGAACCGGCCGCCCACTCGGGCGGCCGATTTATTTGGCTGATGCGTTACTGGCCCTCACGGGCGGTTGCATCGCATACTCGCGCTCATAAACACACCATTGACCTATGCTGGTGAACGCGTGTGGCTCATTTTCGAGGGTTTCTTATGTTTTACGTGCAACGTGATGCACAGGGTGCACTGAGTCGCGTGGAGGCCGCCGCCTTTGCCGAATCAACTGAAACCCTGCCAGCCGATCACCATGAGATCCAGGCCTGGTACGCCAACGAAGTGGTGGAAACAAGCCTGGCGCAGCTCAAGCAAAGCGACCTGGAGATGATTCGGGTGCTGGACGACTTGATTCAGGTGCTGACGCGCAAGGGCGTGATCAGCGTGACAGACCTGCCACCGGCGGCGCAGGCCAAGCTGATGGACCGTACCCACGCGCGGGAAGCGTTGGGCGGGTTGAGCCACCTGATCAATGATGAAGAGACTGGTTTGATCTGATTTAGTTAGGCACACCGAATCTAAATCGAGGCAGGCTTGTGTGGGAGCTGGCTTGCCTGCGATGCAGGCACCTCGGTGTATCAGGCGGACCGAAGTGATGCTATCGCAGGCAAGCCAGCTCCCACACAAGCGAGTGCCCCGTTAGGTTTGGATTATTTCCAGGGCGCCGGTTCACCGAACAGCTGGCCCTGCACACCGAAAATCCCCATTTCGCGAATCACCTTCAGCTCACCCTCGGTTTCCACACGCTCGGCAATCAATGGCAAGTCGATGCTGTGGGCCGCACGCTGGATCGCCTCGATAAACAGGCGTTTGTCGCTTTCCTGATCGATGGCGCGGATGTAGCTGCCGTCGATTTTCAGGTACGCCAGGCCCAGCCGTGCAAGGTTGCCGATCATGCTGAAACGCCCACCAAAGCGCTGCAGGCTCAGAGAGAAGCCCAGCTCGCGCAGGCGCTGGGTCAACTGCTCCAGCAGCGCCTGCTCCGGCAATTGTTCTTCACCGATTTCCAGGGTCAGGCGCGGGCCCAGGTTGCTGTGCTGGCGCAGCAGCTCAAAAATCCGATTCAGCGCCTGAGCATCCTGCAAGGTCGCGGCAGACAGGTTCAGCGCCAGGCTATGGCTGTGGCCGGCCATTTGCTTGAGTACCTGCTCAAGCATCAAGCGGTCCAGGCGCGCCGTCCAGCCGAAGCGCTCGAGCCACGGCAGGAAACGTCCGGCAGGTATCGTGTGGCCGTCTTCATCCTGCAAGCGCGACAGCACTTTGTAGTGCAAGACCAGCTGCGGGTCCTGGCTGGCAACGACCGGTTGGAAGTACAGCTGGAAACGCTGCTGGGTCAAGGCCTGGTCGAGCAGTGTGTGCCACGCATGGTGATCGTCGCCGACGCTGGCGGCGGCGCTATGGTCGAGGCACACCCAGGTGGTGTCGCCCTGCCCTTCGGCCTGGGCCAGGGCTTGGTCAGCCAGGGTCAACAGGGCTTGAGGCGAATCGCCATGGTTAAAAGGTGCCAGGCCGATATAGGCAACCGGCGTGACATCACTGGCGCCAGTGGCCTGCAGGCTGAGCAACGTGGTCTCAAGGTTCTGCGCCAGTTGCAGCGCTTCTTCACGCACCAGCCCCGGCGCCAGCACCGCAAACTCACCGCCGCGGATACGGGTGACGAGGTTGTGGGTTTCCGGGTACGGCTCGCACTCGCGCAGCAGCTGTTCGCCGACCGCTTGCAGCAATTGGTCGGTACGCTGGCCACCGAGGCGCTGGTTGAGACCGGCCAGGTCCTTGACCCGCAGCAGCAGCAGATAGCCGGAGCTGGTCTCTTCCGGGTGACTCACGCGGGCGTTGAGCTGCATTTCGAAATAACGCCGGTTGGCGAGGCCGGTGAGGTTGTCTTGATAGGACTCGATGCGCAGTTTTTCGCTGCGCTCGGCCTGCTCCTGGAACAGCGCCTTGAGCTTTTCCACCATCTGGTTCATGGCCTGCACCACGCGGCGCAGTTCCGGCGTGCGCGGCAGGTCGGGCAAGCTGAGGAACTCGCGGCGGGCAATGGCGTGGGACTGCTTGACCATGTAGTCCAATGGCTTCAACTGCCGGCGCAGCAATAACGCGCCAAGCACCGCACTGACCGCGCCGCACAGCAACAGCCAGCCGAGGCTGCCCAGGGCGCTCTGCCAGAGTTTGGCCAGGGCGAACATCGGGTGACTGACCACCTCCACGCGCGCCGCCTGCTCCCAGCCGCGATTGACCAGCGCATCGCCACCCGCCGGCTCCAGGCCGATCAATTTCACGAACCAGTTGGGCACACCGTTGTTGTCGGGAATGCCGCTGCGCTCGACGATGGTTTTATCCGTGGCCAGGTCCACCACGCGGATGCTCGCGTAATAGCCGCTGTCGAAGATTGAGCTGACCAGCAGTTCGACCATGGCCGGGTCGTCGATATTGGGCGTCAGCGACAACGCCAGTGCCGTCGCCGCATCCTGCGCGTGGGAGCGAAGCTGGTTGACGTATTGGGTGCGCGAGCTTTCCAGGCTGACCATGAAGCTGCCACTGAAGGCGACCACGAGGAACAGACAGATTGCGATCAATAGTTGTTTGAACAGAGACATCCGATCAGTTACTCCTAGTTGGCAGGCTCGGCCGGGAAGCCTTCGGCACGCATTTTTCTCAACACATCCTGCCAGCGCGACAAGCGTTTGGTATCACCGACTTTCGTGTTGCCCTTGGCGCCGGGCAGGTACAAACCCTCGGCGTTGAAGGAATACACGGGAATCAGGTCGGTACGGCGAGTGGCCGGCAGGATCTCGTCCATCAGGCTATCGAGCACCAGCGGGATGGCGTTGGGGGTCGAATAATAAGTCAGCACCATGTGCGCGCGATTCTGCCGCAAGGCCTTGACGTAGGTAATGCGCAATTTGTCGCTGGAAACGCCCAGGTGACGCAGGCTGAAATACTTGGCGATTGCGTAGTCTTCACAATCTCCGGCACCTTTCCACAGGGCTTCGATGGGCGTCTCCCAATAATCGACCACGTGCCACAGGTCGATGTCTTCCACGTACGTCATTTGTTTGTTGAAGAACAGATTGACGACCTTGAGCTGCTCCTGCTCGTCGACTTGCTTTTGGGTCGCCAGCAACCGCTGCCAGGCGTCAATTCGCTGCTGGCCCTCACCCAGCGGCCCGTACAAGGCGGTGGCTTTGCGGCTGATCTGAGAGAAATCCCAATCGGCATGCAGCCCGCCGAGCATCAAGCCAGCCAACAGAATCGCTGAAAATAGCCAGCTGAGGATTCGAGAGGGAATAAAACTTACCGCCAAGGCGTTCAGTCCGTGGAGAGAGACGGAATTTCAAAGGATGGTGAAGCCTCAACCCACAAAAAACAATGGCACAGTGCAATCATTCATGCGTGGGCGAAGTTCATGACCCGCCGCTGTGGGATGCACAAAGTACAGCTTGTAAGCCCTTACAAACGGAAACTTTGGCTGTTTGACAAGCGTGTGGGCCATCTTTAGTGTGCATTGGATCCAATTAAACACACTCCATTCAACAATAAGGAGGATAGCGTAACCGTGACGCAGAAGCCGAACCCTTTAAGCAGCATCAAAATCAGCGGGCCTATTCCCGCCCACCTTGCTCGCGCCGTTATTGAAGAAACCTTGCGCAATGCCATTCTCGACGGTCGACTGCCCTGTGGCACCGCGATGCGCCAGCAAGAGCTCGCCAGCCTGTTCGGTGTCAGCCGCATGCCCGTGCGCGAAGCTTTGCGCCAGCTGGAAGCCCAGTCTTTGCTGCATGTGGTGACTCACAAGGGCGCCGTGGTTGCACCGTTGATCGAAGACAATTCGGCTGAAACCTATGCCCTGCGCATGCTGCTGGAATCCGAAGCGCTGCGCCTGTCGATCCCGTTGCTCACCGACGCCGACATTGCCCAAGCCGACGCCTTGATCAAAGCGCTGGAGCAGGAGAAAGACTACGCCGAGATCGGCCGTCTCAATCGTCTGTTTCACATGGCGCTTTATAGCAAGGCACCCAACCAGCGTTTGCTCAAGTTGGTTGAACACGGCTTGAATGAGGAAGAACGCTTTCTGCGCTTCAACCTCGAAGCGATGGGGCTGGGCGAGACGTCCCAGGAAGATCACCGTGAACTGCTGAGCCTGGTGGCCCAGAAGAAAACCGACGAGAGCATCCTGACGTTGCGCAACCACCTGATGCGCGGCATGGAGGTCATCTCTACCTACCTCAGCGGTCTTGAAGCCGCCGCAACACCCGACACGCAGTAAGTTTTACCGCGCTCGTTGTGGATCCTTATACGGTGAAGGCCCCTTTCTGTGCGGAAGGCCCCCCACGGTATACATCGCATATTTGTTGGTGCCTGGCTAACTTAAAGAAACGTCCCACTTCGATTCAAGCAAGTTACTTACAACACACTGTATCTCGAAAAAATATCTAATACTTTCATCATCTCGCCCCACCGTTTAATCAGCTTACTATCGCGACCTAATGCAACAACCATTTTATTTTGCAGAGCAGCTTAGTCTCGTTCTCGCTGCGCGCGGGGCCTGGCTATGCGCCACGCCTGCACGTCCAATTGTAAATACCATCCTGTTTTCAGAGCAGCGCAATAACTTATAGGCATCAACCATGCATCAACACTTACTTGAACAAAAGAAACTGCAGCTGTGCCGCCATCCGTTATTTAAAGAAATAACTTCACTGACCAAGTTACAGCGTTTCATGCAACACCATGTATTTGCCGTTTGGGATTTTATGAGCCTGACCAAACGCTTGCAGCAGGACCTGAGCTGCACGCAGTTACCCTGGCTGCCGCCCCTCGACCCGCAAGCGACGCGCCTCATCAATGAAATCGTGCTCGGCGAAGAGTCCGATGAACATCCCGCACAGGGCCATTGCAGCCACTTCGACCTGTACCTGCAAGCGATGGCCGAAGTAGGCGCTGACACCCGCGTCGTCCGGCGCTTCATTGAGCTGCAGCGTCAGGGGACCGAAGCCAGCACAGCCTTGCATCAGGTCGATGCGCCGCCAGGCGTAGCCCGCTTTGTCGAAAGCACGTTGCAGATCGCCTTGAACGCGCCCACCCACGGCGTAGCGTCCGCCTTCCTGCATGGACGCGAGAGTGTCATTCCCTCCATGTTCGCGTGCATTCTGCGCGGCGATGTATTCAAGGGCCGCCAGGCGCCGACCTTCTGCTACTACTTGAACCGTCACATCGAACTGGACACGCAAGGGCACGGGCCCGCCGCAGAGGCGCTGCTCCAGCGCCTGATCGGTACAGACCCGACTCGCCAACGCCAGGCCGATGAGATAGCTCTGGGCGCGGTGCACAGCCGCCTCCGCTTCTGGGACGACGTGCGCGCCTCGCTGCAAGAGACGCGGCCATGAACGCCGCCGACTATCGCTCCTTCGCCGACGACTGGGAACGCCGTGCAACCCTGCGCACACGTCCGCGGCGCATGCTGGAAAACGACGACAGACTCATCTACCCCGCGAGCCGCCAGCCACTGGTGCTGAGCGCGACCTTCCTTGAGCATTGCTCGCAGTGGCGCGACTTCGTGCTGGTGCAAAGCTTCTACAAATTCCTCAATGACGTGGTGATCTTCGAAACCGAGATCGTCGACAAGACCGCTCGCAGCATTGCCAAGAATCGCTTCTCACTGTCCTTCCCCCTCGCCTGTCGCTACGACGCAATGACTGTCGTGGTCGATGAGGATTACCACGCGCTGGTCGCGCTGGATTTCCTGCAACAAACCGTGAACATGACGGGCCTGCAACCGCTCGACTTGCCCGGCCAAATCGAGCTGAGCCATGCCTTGCCCGCCGCGCAGGCATTGGCGCCGCCGCACCTGCGTGACGCCGTGGAGTTGATTGGCGTGGCCATCGCCGAGAACACCATCACCCATGACGTCGCGGCGTTTGCCAAGGATGACAGCGTCAAACCGTCCATACGCGGCTTGATGGCCGACCACTTGTTCGATGAAGGCCGCCATGCACAGTTCTGGACCCACCTGGTGCGTATCTACTGGCAGTCGGCAAACCCGGCCGACCGCGACAGCATCGCGGCCACCCTGCCGGCCTTCTTGACGCATTACCTGACCAACGACCTGCAGAAAGCTTTCGATCTGCAGTTGATCGAACACCTGGACGTCAGCGCCGACGTTCGCCGTGCGCTACAAGACGAAGTCGCAGCGCTGCACTTTCCCATCACCCGCCAGCACCCGCTGCTTGGCAATATCATGGGTTTTCTGCACCACAGCGGTGTGCTGAACACCCCGAGCGTCGCCCTGGCCCTGAGCACCTATTTACCCGAATCGGGGAGGCAGCCATGAGGCGCTTGAACATGGGATGGAGCGGCACCAGCAAAGCCTTGGAAGCGATCAGGCAAACGCTGGAGCAGTATGGGCACGTCACCGCGACGGAGAACCTCGACGTCATGATTGAAGACGGCAGCCAACCGCTGCGCGTGCCTGCCGATAATACCCAGCGGATCAGCCTGCGACTGGGTATTGGCCCGGTGTCTGAACATGGGCTTCCTGCGGTGCAATTGCGCTGCTATGACCAAACCCGCCGCGTACTGGCGATATGCGGCATCACCGAAGAACCCAGCGGCAACGGCGAGCGATTGCGCCGCCAAGCGACGAATGCCCTGGTGGAATGGGTAGCCTCGCTGGTCAGTCAATTCTCGCGAGACCCTACGTTTTTTTCGGCGACAACCGTCGCTAATGCCTGGCCTGAGCAAGGCCTTCATGGGCTTGAAGGGTTGGCGTTCCTGCATCGATTCAACCGTACTTCGCAGCCGGCACTGTTACAGGCTGCACAGGTGCCAATGATCGAGCGGTTACAGGCCAGTCTTCATTCCTTTGCTGAACGACCGGCGCTGAACATCGCGGGCAGCGTGCTGACCTACCGTCAATTACTGCATCGCGCCGTGTCGATCCAGCAAAGCCTGAGTCTCCTGCTGCAGCACGCGCAGACGCCAGCGGTGATCGGCGTGTGCCTGGAAAAATCCGTTGATCTGTATGCCAGCATTCTGGCGGTGCTGGGTTGCGGCGCGGTGTACCTGCCACTGGCACCCGATCATCCGCCGCAACGCCAGCGCGCCATGCTGCAAAGCAGCAACGCCAGGGTGTTGGTGGTAGAGGGTCAGCACCCTTTGCGCGACGATTTCGTTACCCTGAATCTCAGCACTGTCGACCCGACCTGTGCCGACATCACACGCCCGCTGATGCAGCATCGTCCCAGCAGCGAGGCACCCTGCGTGGCGCTTTTCACCTCAGGCACCACCGGCCAACCGAAAGGCGTGTTGCTCAGCCAACGCAACCTTGCACATTTCACCGCCTGGCTAGGCGCCTGTATGTCGTTGGACGAGCACAGCCGCGTGCTGCAGTTTTCGCCGCTGAGTTTTGACTCATCGCTGATCGACATCTTCCCCGCCCTGATAGCCGGCGCCGAGTTGGTCGTCCCGAGCGAGGGCCAACGGCACGATCCTCAGCAACTGGTCGAGCTGATTCGCCAACAGGGCATCAGCCACGCGTTTCTGCCGCCGGCGCTGCTGAGCATTCTGCCGCTGGATCAGCCCTTGGGTTTGACTCACTTGATGACCGGCGGTGATGCCTGCGAGCCGCTTGTGATCGAGTGCCTGGCGAGCAAATGCCACCTGCACAATTTCTACGGCCCTACCGAGACGACGGTACTGGTCACCCACCGAACCTTCCAGCCCGGTGACAGCACACGCAATCTTGGGCGCCCCATTGCCAACAGCCAGGTGCTGATCCTCGACGACGACCTGCACCCGGTGGATGAACAGGTGATGGGCGATCTGTATATCGTCGGCCCTGGCCTGGGCCTTGGGTATGTGAGCGCGCCGCAGGGGGTCGACAGCCCGTTTGTTGAGCTGACACAGCCGGACGGCCGATCAGTGAGGGCATACCGCAGTGGCGACCGGGCGAAATGGACGGCCGACGGTATCGAACTGGGCGGTCGGCGGGATGATCAGGTGAAGATCCGCGGCTTTCGGGTCGAGCCCCAGGAGATTGAGCAATGCCTGCGCAGCAGTCGGCTGTTTCGCCAAGTGGCTGTGCTGATTGATCCTGACCGCAGGATCCTGAGCTTTGCCGCCCAACCTGAACCAGGCGCCAGCATGGCAGGCCTCAAGCACCATGCGCGGCAATGGCTGGCGACCTACATGCAGCCCGAGGTGTGGACAGAATTACCCACTCTGCCACGCACTCACCACGGCAAGATCGACCGTCAGGCCTTGCTGGCGATACCGAAACACGCCACTCCCCGCAACGAGTGCAATGCCGCACAAACGCCTCTGCAAATGCGGCTGGTAGCGCTGTGGAGCGAGTTGTTGGCGGTGCCGGATGGCGACATTTCCATCGACGATGGGTTTTTCAACCTGGGCGGCCATTCCATTCTGCTGTCTACCCTGCTGCTGCGTCTGCGCAAAGCGTTTGGCCGTAGCCTTTCACTGAGCAGTTTCTTTGAAGCGCCGACAATTCGTACGCTCTGCGTGCTGATGGAAGACGGGGCACTGCCGCATGCACCGTCAGGCCAGGTGGAAAAGGATGCGTCGCAAACGCTGAATATAGAAACGCTGCATGAGGACCGCGCTGGCGATCCGCGCAAGGTGATTGTCACGGGCGCCAACAGTTTTGTCGGCGTGCACCTCGTCGAAGCCTTGTTGGCTGGCGGTGCCCAGGAGGTGGCATGCCTGGTGCGTGAACAGCCGGGGCAGTCGGCGATGACGCGGTTTACCCAGGCATTGCGCGAGTACCGGCTGCAACATCTGGACCTGAGCCGGGTGCAGGTATACGCCGCCGATATGGGCTTGCCCCGGCTGGGCTTGGCTAGCGATGTTTATGAGCACCTCGCCCGAAACCACGGGGTCTTGGTGCACAACGCCGCGCGGGTCAATCATGTGATGGATTACGCCTCACTGGCCCAGGACAACGTCGAACCGATACGTGAGTGCCTGCGCCTGTGTGAAACCCACTGCAAGAAAGTCTTCAATTTCATCTCGACCCTGTCGGCCTGCAGCAGTGTCGACGCCCAGGGAAACATCCTCGAAACGCCGGCTGCAACCACGTTGCCGCTCTACCTCAAGAATGGCTACAACCTCTCCAAGTGGGTCGCCGAACGCTTGCTGCGGCGTGCAGCCGAGCAAGGCGCATGGGTGAACATCTATCGCCCGGGAAACATCGCTTTCAATAGCCGCAACGGCGTCTGCAAGCCGCACAACAACCGCCTGATGATGATGCTCAAGGGTTCGTTGCAATTGGGCCTGGCGCCCCGCCTGCAGGTGAACTTCGACCTGATGCCGGTGGACTTCTTTGCCCGTTTTGTTGCGTTCCACTGCGGCCGCTTCGTTGCAAGCCGAAACGTATTCAACCTGCACAACCCACAGCCTTTGAGCTGGGATCACTACCTTGATGCATTCAGTCAGGCGGGCCACTGCTTCGAGCGGGTGAGCGTTGCGCAGTGGCAGACCGAGCTGCGAACGGTAGGCCCTGATAACGCGCTGTTTGGCGTGCTGGGCTTCTACCTGGATAACCTCGCAGAAGACATCAGCGACATCACGATGATTTGTCACGAGAACGCACGCCAGGGTGTGGAGGCGATGGGCGAGCAGTACCCGTACAAAGACCCGGCGCTGTTGCGCAGAGGCTGCGACCACCTCAAGGCCATCGGCTTTCTCTGACCGTTCAGGACATTTCCATGAATCTGCTGCAACCCGATACATTAATTCGCAACCCGAACGGCACACCGGTGGTGGCGTCTGTTGACGTCGCGTGCGAGGCCGCTGATCTGTGGCGAGTGGTGGGCAATTTTGCAGGCTTTGATGCCTTCGTTCCGGCTCTCTCGCACATCGAAATGACGGGCACAGGCATAGGCGCCTTGCGCACCAAACATTTCCACGATGGCCATTGCGTCGTAGAGCAACTCAACAGCCGCGACGACGACGCCATGTACATGACCTGGACCACACTCTACAACACCTTGGGCGTCGCCCGGCTGTGGGCTGCCATGCAGGTGGAAGCGCTTGGCACAGGATGTTCGCGGGCAACCTGGACGCTCATGGGTGAGCCGGTCGATACCACCCAGGCGGCGTTTGAACAGTTTGTGCAGACCTTCGCCGACACGGCCCTGGAGAATGTACGCCAGATGTTCAGCTGATCAGCAGGAGCGAGACGCCTCGCTCCTGCATGAGCCCGGTCAGATTTTGAAGCTGTCGACCAGTTGCTTCAGGCGGCTCGCTTGCTGAGACAGCGCATCGCAGTCCTTCAGCGTTTCGTTGAGGTTGGCCACACCCTGCTGATTCAGCAGGTTGATCTGGTTGATGTCGACATTGAGGGTTTCAACCACAGCGGTCTGCTCCTCGGTAGCCGCCGCGACCGACTGGTTCATGCCATCAATCTCGACGATTCGCTGCGTCACGCTGACCAGGCGCTCGCCGGCCTGGTTGGCCACTTCAACGCTCTCCTCGCTGGAGGTCTGACTGGCGTTCATGGTGGTCACGGCCTCACGCGAGCCCACTTGCAGCGACGTGATCATCTTATGAATCTCTTCGGCGGACTCCTGGGTACGGTGAGCGAGGTTACGCACTTCATCGGCAACCACGGCAAACCCACGCCCGGCTTCCCCGGCACGCGCGGCCTCGATCGCGGCATTGAGCGCCAACAAGTTGGTTTGCTGGGAGATGCCTTTGATCACATCAAGGATGTGGCCAATGTTGTCGGTGCTGGCGTTCAGGGTTTCGATCTGAGTGCAGGACAGGCTGATCTTCTGCGACAGTTCCGACATCGCCAGGATGGTTTTCTCCACCACCTTGCGCCCGTCGTCTGCTTGTTCACTGGCACCACTGGCGTGCTGCGAAGCATCAGCTGCGTTACGCGCGATTTCCTGGGTAGCGGCACCCAGCTCGTTGATCGCCGCGGCCACGCTGTTGGTGCGCGCGCTTTGCTCGTCCGAGCCGATGATCGAGGCGTTGGACGACGCCATCACGCGTTGGGACAGGTCATGCACTTGACGCGTTGCCGAAG
Source organism: Pseudomonas sp. MF6747 (assembly GCF_963890955.1). Lineage (NCBI taxonomy): Bacteria > Pseudomonadati > Pseudomonadota > Gammaproteobacteria > Pseudomonadales > Pseudomonadaceae > Pseudomonas > Pseudomonas sp. MF6747. Next base: position 5,930 of record NZ_CAWPSZ010000030.1, on the reverse strand, counting down.
ACACCTCGGAAATAGAGGCGTGGATACGCTCGACGAACTGGTTGAAAGCGCTGCCCACCTCGCCAAACTCGTCCTTGCTGGTCACGTCCAGGCGGCGAGTCAAATCGCCCTCACCCTGGGCAATGTCCTGCATGGCCACACCCATGGTGGTCAGCGGGCGCAGCAGTACTTGGATCAACAGGCTCAACAACACGGCAATGGCGACGACGGCAATCAACATGGCGATCAATGCCGAAGTACGGAACTTGCCAAGTGGCGCGTAGGCTTTGTCTTTGTCGATCGACAGACCGATGTACCAATCTGCACCGGGTAAACCGCTGATTGGCGTGAACGAAAGAATGCGATCCTGGCCATTGAGAACAACGTCCTGGCTGACCTTTTCGATACGCAGGTTGGTACCTGGGTAGATGTCCTTGAGGTTTTTCATCACATGGTCCTGGTCAGGACTGACGATGACCTGGCCATCGGCGCTGACCAGGAACGCATGGCCGATCCCACCGAAGTCTACCGAGTTGATGATCTTCACCAGGGTTTGCAGGCTCAGGTCACCGCCGACCACACCCAACAGCTCACCGTTCTTTTTGACGGGCAGAGCAATGGTTACGATCTGCCCGCCGACTGCGGCCATGTAAGGCGGAGTCAGCATGGTTTTATCGGCAGCCACCGCCTGCTTGTACCAAGGGCGCTGACGCGGGTCGTAATCGTCAGGCATCTTCGCATCAGGACGCTGGGTGAACACCCCGTTGGTTTGCCCGACGTAGGTGAACTGGAAGTTCGAGGTGAACGCTGGCTGATCAACCAAGCCAGGAAGATCGGCCTGGCTGCCCTGATGGGCAACGTTTTGCGCCAGGCTTTCGAGTACCAGAATGCGGCCACTGAGCCAGTTCTGCACACTGCTGGCCGTGAGTTCGCCTGATTGCTGGATAGACGACTCCAGGTTTTGCTTGATAGTGCTGCGCTGCAGGTAGTCGTTGTAAAGCGTGAATAACGCGAACGCGAGAACCACGACGCCTGATGCGGCCAGCAGAATTTTATGACTGAACTTAAGATTCATTTCATCGACTTCTTTTGCCAAAGGGGGATGAGCGTGCCGAGTGGAACATTCCATGTAACGGGATAGGCGGACTCTGCGACCGCTCTATTTCGGTGCACGCATGGCTCGTCAGGCTTTCGGCCAGGCCAGGATAAATCTTAGAAATTTGTGAGAAGCATCCTGATTTTGAGTAGGAAACCGACCGACGGTAGATCGGTAGGCGTCGGCGTTGCAAAATTTTTCAGCCTCCCAGACAATGCGACTAATTATCATTTGTGACGTTTGGCCGAGCCTGTGTGAATGCCGACTACTGAGTACATCCCTTGTGAACGTGTTGTGCAGACGCTTTACAGCACCCATCACAGCTGGCTCAACCGGTGGCTGCGCAGCCGCCTGGGCAATGCGGCGGATGCAGCGGACCTGGTCAGGACACGTTCGTGCGCTTGCTGCAAAAAACCGAACGCCTGGAACTCAAAGCCCCTCGTGCCTTTCTGCGAACCATTGCCAGCGACCTGGTGATTGATCATTGGCGGCGTGAAGACATCCAGCGCGCCTACCTCGAGTCCATTGCCCATCTCCCTGAGGCGTTGGTCCCCAGCGCAGAAACGCGGATATTGGTGTTGGAACTGCTGGAGGAAATCGCCCGCCTGCTGGACGGATTGAAGCCGAAAGTACGTAAGGCGTTTCTACTGGCTCAGTGTGATGGGTTGGCGCACAAGCAGATCGCGCTGCAGATGGGGGTGTCGTTGCGAACAGTGGAACGGTATGTCGCGCAGGCGCTGTATCACTGTTACGTACTGCGTTATGGGGCGTGACTACGATGGATAATGCCGCGCGCTCCGGACCAGATCCTCAGGTGGTCAAGCAGGCCATCGCTTGGGCACTGCGCCTGCGTAATAACCGGGCCAACGTGCGCTTGCATGCACAATGTGTGCGCTGGCGCGAAGCGCATGACGACCATGAATTGGCCTGGCAGCGGGTACAGGCACTGCAGCAGGAATTGAGCAGCCAGATGGCCGCGATCCCCGGCGCGCGCGTCGCCTTGGAAAACGTTTCGCAAGGCGTGGGCCGGCGGCAGGCACTGAAGATGTTGTCTGGCGTCATGTTGGTGGGCTCCGCAGCCTGGTTAAGCCGCGACCTCACCGGCTGGCAGCGCTGGACGTCCGACCTTGCGACCGCCACCGGGGAACGGCGCAGCGTGCAATTGCCGGATGGCGCTCGTTTGCAACTCAACACCGACAGCGCCGTGGACCTGGATTTCAACGCGCAGCAGCGTCTGATCACGCTGGTTCGCGGGGAAATCCTGGTGACGTGCGGCGCGCCTTCTTCGGCGCCACTGCTGGTTCAAACTCGGCACGGCTTGTTCGAAGGTATCGACGGGCGCTTTGCCGTGCGCCAAGACAGCGATTGCACCCGCTTGAGTGTGGTCAGTGGCAACGTGGCCATTCACTCACCACACTCGGCAGACGGACTGTCGACTCAAGTCCACGCAGGAGAGAGCTACCTCGTACATCACACACATGCCACGCTGGCACCGCCGCTGGATATGGACATGGGCGCCTGGGTCGATGGGCTGATCGTGACACGGAACATGCGCCTGGCTGCCTTCCTGTCGGAGGTGGGGCGCTATCGACCTGGTTATCTGGGTTGTTCGGCAGAAGCCAGCGACTTGCGGTTGTCAGGGGTTTTCCGGCTGGAGGACACGGATAAATTGTTGGCGATCGTTGCACAGACGCTGCCTGTTGAAGTGCGCTACCGCACGCGTTGGTGGGTAAGCCTGGAACGTTCAGCCTGATCTTTTATGCTTTATATGAAATTTTTTTGGCGGTTTTTTCCGTGAGACCGGCTTAGACAGTAAGCCCTTCAATCAGCCCTCACCGGCCTCCACGGATCTTGATCATGACAGCGCGTTTTCCCGGCAACTCACCGTGCTCTTCCTACCCCCTTTTGGCTAAATCCATCCGTGCGGTATTGCTGTCAACCGCGATGGGCATGGGCGCGGGTCCAATCGCCGGCATGGCTGCGCATGCAAACATCGAGCAGGTTAACCAGCGCTACGACCTGCCTGCCGGCGCCCTGGGCGAGGTGCTCAATCAATTCGCCCGTCAGGCAGGCATTACCCTCTCCAGCACGCCTGGGCAAACCCAAGGCCGGCAATCAGCCGGGCTGCATGGCGAGTATTCAGCCGAGCAGGGGTTAAATCATCTGCTCACCGGCTCTGGCTTGCAGGCGGTATCGCAAGAGGGTGTCAGCTTTGTGCTGGAGACCCAGACGCAGAGCAGCACCTTGACGCTGCCCACCACGGATATCAAAGGCTTCGCCCTGGGTAATGCCTTAGGCAGCATGGAAGGCTACAACGCGACGCATAGCCAAATCGCAACCAAGACCAGCGCCGCATTGCTGGAGACGTCGCAAACCGTTTCCGTGGTGACGCGCGAGCAGATGGACGACCAAGGCTCCCAAACCGTCGCACAAGCCCTGCGTTACACCCCTGGTGTACTGACCAACCCCTATGGCGCGACCCATCGTTATGACTACGTGGCAATGCGCGGTTTTAATGATGGTTCTGTGGACAACATCTACCTTGATGGTTTGAAGTCCATGGGGGATAGCGGCACCTATAGCACCATGCAGGTTGATCCGTATTTTCTCGAGCGCGTAGACATTCTGAAGGGGCCTTCCTCTGTCCTCTATGGACGTAGCTCGCCCGGCGGCCTGGTCGCGCTGACCAGCAAGAAGCCATTGCTGGAGCCCTACCATCAGGTTCAAGCAACGGCAGGCAGTCACGGTCAGCAGGGCATGGGTTTTGACTTCAGTGGACCCGTGGATGACGACAAGCGCATCGCCTATCGGCTTACCGGTTTAGCGGACAAGTCTGATACGCAGTTCGACCACGCCAAAGAAAAGCGCTTAGCCTTGGCGCCGACACTCAGCATCGACTTTACCGAAGACACCTCGCTGACACTCCAGGCGTACCTGCAGCATGATCCTGATGGCGGCTATCACGGCGGTATGCCGGCAGACGGCGCATTGCATCAGCGTAATGGCCAGCGCATCTCCAGCCACTTCTTCGAAGGTGAACCTGGAGTAGATGGCTACAAACGTGATCAGCAGTCGTTCGGTTATCAGTTCGAGCATCGATTCAACGACGTGTTTACTGCGCGACAGAACTTGCGCTATCTCGACTCCAAGGTGCAATTGGATCAGGTGTACGCCTATGGCTGGACCACACCGACCAGTAACGAGTTGAATCGCTATTATTCGGGAGGTGATGAGAAGCTGCATGCGTTCATCATCGACAACATGCTGCAGGCGGAGTTTTTTACCGGTACCACTCACCATACCGTGCTGATGGGGGCTGATTATCAGCGACGTAAAACGGTGGTGGACTGGACGAGCGGGTCACTGCAGCCAATCAACGCATTCAACCCGGTCTATGGCAACACTGCTATCAGCAATGCCAGCCTGACCAGCTATCTGCGTCGCCTTGAGCAAACTGGCGTTTATCTACAAGACCTGATCGAGATGGATAAATGGCGGTTCTCTCTAGGGCTGCGTCAGGACTGGGTAGAGACGTCCGACGAGAACCGTATCGCTGAAGCGGGGCGACCGCTGGGCACGGAAATTTCTGACAAACGTACCAAACTGACTGGGCGAGCCGGTGCGCTGTATCTGTTTGATAATGGCTTGGCACCCTATGTCAGCTATTCAGAGTCGTTCAACCCGAACTCCTATTCAGACAACGCCGGCAACCCGCTGGCACCCACCAATGGAACGCAGTGGGAAGCGGGCTTGAAGTATCAGCCGCCGGGGACGGATAACCTGTTTACAGCTTCCTGGTTTCGCATTGACCAGGAGAACCTGGCGACAAAGCTTCCTCAAGAAAACTTCTATCGCGCAGTAGGTGCGGTTCGCTCGCAGGGATTGGAGTTGGAAGCACATATGCAACTGACCGATAACCTGAAGATCTTGGGCAGCTATACCTTTACCGATATTAAATATTCAAAATCGATGGTCAGTACGCTGAGCTCAGCCGACAACTTGATTGAGAACAAAGGCAACTCCCCCACGCAGGCACCTCGCCATATGGCATCGGTGTGGGCGGACTACATGTTTGATAGCGGCGCCTTTGACGGCTTGCGACTTGGCGGCGGGGTTCGGTACGTCGGCTACAGCTGGGCAGACGCGGAGAACACAATGAAGGTACCCGCCTACACCTTATTCGACGCATCCTTAGGGTATGACTTGGGCAAGGTCGGACTCAAAGGCGTAGATGTACGGTTGAACGCGAACAACCTGACCAATGAGACCTATGTAGCGTCCTGTGCCAGCCTGAACTTCTGCTATTTGGGCGAAGAGCGTAATGTCAGTGCGACGGTAAGCTATCAATTCTGATCTGTTAGCGTTTCTGACAAGCCAGTGTCTTCTTTCAGGCACTGGCTTTTTTGTGGGCAGGGTGCAGGGGGATCTGATGTGGCCGGCTCGGGAGGATTTCTCTCAGTCGGCAACAGTCCTCCAAAACGACAAAACCCCTGTCTGCGTTAGCAGACAGGGGTTTCGGAATTTGATCTTGACGATGACCTACTCTCACATGGGGAAACCCCACACTACCATCGGCGATGCATCGTTTCACTGCTGAGTTCGGGATGGGATCAGGTGGTTCCAATGCTCTATGGTCGTCAAGAAATTCTGTGTACCAGTGCGTTGCGCTTGCAACGTGCCGGTGAAATTCGTGGACTTCTACATAAACAAAACCCCTGTTTGCGTTAACAAACAGGGGCTCTGGAATTTAATCTTGACGATGACCTACTCTCACATGGGGAAACCCCACACTACCATCGGCGATGCATCGTTTCACTGCTGAGTTCGGGATGGGATCAGGTGGTTCCAATGCTCT
>NZ_CAWPSZ010000029.1:0-25887 GCF_963890955.1 Pseudomonas sp. MF6747 | reverse complement strand
CCCATCAATTTCCCCGTCTCCACATATTTCGCCCGCCGACACTGCGCCTCCCGCCCCGCCACACACGCCTCCTTGATTTCCAGCCCTGCCACGCCCACGTCCAGTGCCAATCCCACATACGCGCCCTTGCCCAACCATTTCGACGTTTGCGCAATATCCCGCATCCGCTGCGCATACCCGGCGATCTCGCCCTTTTGCAGATAGCTTTTGGTAGAAATCCCCAACACCTTCTTCAGCGCCTGATTGCCCTGCAACCCGGTGCCAAATCGCGCCGCACCTTGCAGCTGGGCGTCCAGCAGCCCGAACAACGCCTTACGCTGGCGAAGAAACGCCTCACGGTCCAAACCAGTGTTTTTCAGGCGCTGATACAGCTGTTCAATCGCCTCCAGGGTCTGCGCCACTTCATCCAGATGCCGGGCCCACGCTGACGTCGCGCTGCCCACGCCCAACGAGCCGTACCCCAAAAAACTCTGTAGCAGGTCATAGTTATTGACTACTTGGGGTCCGGCGCCAGCGTCCAACTCCCGACGAATTGCCTCGGCCCGGCGTACCAGCCAGGCCTCTTCCATCGAACAGGTCACGCTGTAGGGATCGGGAACAATCACCAACTGCCCAGGCATCACCAGCCCAGGCCGCAGGTGCCTGTTCAGCACGTCGAAATGGTCGGAACGCTGCCGACTCGGGGCACTGCCCATCAACCGGAATTTCAAGCCGCTGTAGTCCGTGGTGCGGTCGTTGATATAGCCCTGCGCCATGCCTCACATCCCTGGATGCAATGAAGTTGGCGTCGGAATATAAGCAAGCGGATACGCCCCGCACACAAGCCTGGATAGGCTGAGTGATATTTCAGAAGCTGCCTACGTCGCAGGGGAAAAGCACCTACAAAAAGCCATTCACCACCACCGTTGATGGGCGGGTTAGTGGCATTCAGTCATGGTTTTTGAAGGGCCAGCAGGGCGTGTCTCTTTAAATTGCAGGACGTTTCCTAGACAATTCCTGCCGCCTTGTGCCTCCTCGAATCGATGGCTAGTCTGCGGTCCGTCACTGCTTATCAGTGATCGGGTTTAGTCGCTCGGATTTAGGAGTAGGCGCATCGTCCCATAAATTTTAATGGTGGCTGTGCGCAGGGCGCCCTCGGGCGCGCCGGATGCTCCTGACCGGTCGACTAACCTGCGTACAGCCGCCACCCTACGTTTAGTCGCGAAATGTGTCGGCTCCTTGATCACCCAGGAGCTGCAAAATGAAAAAAGTCGTCCCCGATCCACCCCACAACGCCACTAAAGACCGCGCCGCCTTCAACCGCGCCATCGACCATTACCAGCCTACCCAAGGTATTCAAATCGAAGACCTGAGCTTCGAAGACGCCCTGCTCTACACTTCCAGCTTGCTCGACAGCGCTTCGGCCACAACACTCAATTGCAGTGAGCTACTGCCCAGCCCCGAGCGGGCGAAAATTCTGGCGGTGTGGCATTTGCTGGAAATGGCCAAGACCACCGTAGACCGCTCCATCGAGTGCCTGAACCCCACCAAATCGCCTGCCTGAATTCAGTAAAACTGTGGGAGCAATAGAATAGGGGGTCAGCCCACCATTCACATGTTTCAAAGAGCAATTTTGATTACCTTTACAAAACCGTGGTCTGCCCCCCTATTTCTCTCTTTTCACTTCTATTACCGCCCAAAAGGGTTAAATAAAACATCTTTCATTGAGGACTTCGCCTCATATATCAAACCCAACATCGGGTTAACTAATTTTGAAACCTGCGGATTCAGCCTAGCCGCAGTAAGCAGCTCATCCGCAAGCGAGTCTAATTGCGAACCTGAGAACATATCGTAGTCATCAAAGCTAAGGCTGCTGAGAATTGGAAATTCCTTAGCATCCAAATCGAACAATAAATTTGCCATTTCTATTGGCACCTCAACCTTATCAAGACATCCATCTTTATCGACGGATGCCATTTTCTTGTCCCACAACATTAAGTAATACATAAATAGAATAGGGGTCAGACCACCATTCACATGTTTCAAAGAGCAATTTTGATTACCTTTACAAAACCGTGGTCTGACCCCGTTTTCCTGGTAATTTCTAACCCCGCATATTCTCTTTCAGAATAAAACCACTCTTCAGCATCATCAAACTCCAAAGTAGTAAATGGCAAAAAAATCAGAAACTAAACTGCCCAAACCAATACCAATTGGCAAAACACCTTTATACATAAGCTCTTGTGTTCGCTCTCCAGGAAAACTGAAGCTGTAAGCCTTGAGTGCAAATACCGCTCCATCTCTAATCACTATTGATAGAGCAGGCGTCCCCTTTAGAAGATCATTAACCACAAACTCATCAAATAACGAAAAAGAATAACCGCCATTTCCAAACCTATCCACACCACAACTTCTTAATCGAAGCTCTGGAGAGCACTCAAATTGGTATAACTGGCTAGTCTCATCAATCAAATAGTTGAGTAACACTCGCGCCAGCACCTCTGCACCAACACCCAAAGGTATACCTGCGAGAGACACCGATGGCACGATTGGTGCCACCCAAGATATTGAAAACTGACTAACCTGTTTCATTCTGGCACCCATTTATTGATCGTGGGATTAAATATCACCTCTTGCCCCCGGAAAGAAATAGGGGTCAGACCACCATTCACAAGTTTCGAAGAGCAATCTTGATTACCTTTACAAAACCGTGGTCTGACCCCTATTTCTCCCGAAAAATTAAATTAATCTGCCCCCCTTTTCTTGCCTCCGACTTCGGCGCCTCCCCACTCAGCCGACAGTCAAGTCAATATATACACTTTTAACTGCCGCAAAATCACCATCATCACTAATGTCCGGAATATAGAACCCCATCCCAAGCGCATCGACTTCAACCCCAAAATCATCTGAAGAAAAAACGACGCCCTGGTGAGCCAAATATTTTTTCAACTCAGCATAACTTTCACCTAAAAGTCTTTTTCCACGCCAGAAAAAGTTTACCGGAGAAAACAGCTCCACGCCCTTTACAAGATCAGCATCGTCATAATAAATGTGCACAGCATGATGATCAAAGGCGTCCAGCGTATTTGACGACAAAAACGTTTTCTTGAACGCTCTAAACTCTTCACCTAAGCAAGAGCGAACCTCTGCTCTCGGCATACCACCGCTTAGGGGGCCAATTGAACCCGCCGTCAAATGATCAAAAACCATACATCATCACCTTTTCTTGAAATCATCTGGATTCAATGACAAAAAGGGGACAGATTTATTTATTCGAACATAATCTAAAAATTAAATAAGTCTGTCCCCTTTTCTCTAAAAATAAATCTGCCCCCTTTTCTTGCTTATGCTCAGGACAGCTCCAGTAGTGCATGTTTAGATGACTCAATGACGTAAGCCCATTCAGGCTTCGTCAAATAGTCAGCATCGGAAAGCGCTGTACCATACTTTTCAAATATTACGTCCAAGCTACGCACAACCTCAGAAATAGCGAGCGCTTCACTCTCCCCCCTAAATATCAATCCGACCCACGAGTCGGCATCAGTCGCCAGATCAGTGTAATCATACAAAAAGTGCACAACATAATTAAATTCATCATAAGCTAAAACCGGGTCTGCTCTTGCAACCCAAGCGTTGTATTGATACTCAGCGCTCGACAGCCCCTGCAAGTAAGAGATCAACTCATCTCTCATCGCGGGAAACTTTAATTCGGAGAGTTCCAACTTTTCCACTTTTTATACTCACCTAAGGAAATAGGGCTCAGACCACCATTCACATGCTTCAAAGAGCAATTCTGATTACCTTTACAAAACCGTGGCCTAACCCCTATTTTCTTCATATCCAAACACCTCAGATTTGGGCGCCATCATAGCGCCCGATTGAAGCATCCAAAATCATTAGGCCAGTTCATGCCTGCTCCCACATGAACGCACATTAAACTTTACGTGGGTATTGCTCTCTCACGCACACGCTAGGATTTGAACCGATCAGGTAAGTACAAAACCGTGGCCTGACCCCTATTTCTCTTTTTGCTCCGGATTTTTCGTTCCACTGCCATTCACAGCAGCAGCTAATCTTGAGTCTTGGGTCGCAATATTGCTCAGGTTTTCTTATATCAGTTGATCCTTCAACTTTGGATATAAGGCCGCATTTTCAGCGCTGGAGCTAGCAGCTCCACCTTTGCACCAAAGGCAAACGACCAACACCATCTACTCTTTTAACAGGATACAAAATAGAATAGGGGTCAGACCACCATTCAAATGTTTCGAAGAGCAATTTTGATTACCTTTATAAAACCGTGGTCTGACCCCTATTTCTCTCCAAGATTTAGATTATAGAAATCAAAATCAGGAATGATGGAAAGTTTTTCAATGCCCTCAAAGCTAATTTCAAGTGGCCGCATATTCCCTCCTAGTAATCTGGATGCGCGCAGGCCTGGCACCTTTGACATTTTGATTTAGCTCCACCTCTCACACATGATAGTGGGGCTTAGGATGCATGTCAGGTTGCCCAGAAAAATAGGGGACAGGACACCTTTACCAGTAAACCCAAATCAGGCTCGAGTCGAAGTCACCTACAAGTCACCAGTAAGAAATAGTAAGAAATAGGAGTCAGACCACCACTCACATGTTTCAAAGAGCAATTTTGATTACCCTTACAAAACCGTGGCCTGCCCCCTATTTCCTGACGAATAAGGCGAAAGGTGTGCAGGTTTTACTCAAGTTGATCGCTAGGAAACATATCGGAAACCGGCCGGGACGGATTGAGCTTCGCACCATAAAACGAAGGCCTTAGCCTTACTCGATACTGATACAGACGCGTTCGGCGGAAGAGCCGAGGTTAGGAAAAATGGACACCCGAAAAAAATCAAGTAAGTGACACTCAAATCCATACCCTTTTCCGGTCCTAGTAGAGCATACGAGAAAAGTGATAGCTCACTTGATCATTCCTCAACAACTGATCACTCGCAAAGTCAAAACTATCAGACTTCACCAACACCTGACGTAAAGGCTCCGGAATATCATCAATGCCACCGAATATTGTAGGGACCAAATACCTGAAATAGTCACCCATTACAGTCTGCCCTTCATAGCCAACAGGATAGTCCACACCGACATCATCGCCCTCTACGCCATGATAGACATAAAAGCCTTTATTGACTGATAGATTAGCCTCTGCAAAGGACTTTGATTCCAACAGGTCAGACTCCAGGTACTCAACCAAACGTTCCTTCGAGAATTTTTTCTGATATCGCCAGGCAGAATAAAGGTCAACCTTAAGTTCACCGCATTTATCGGGAAAACAACTTAAGAACTCAGAAGACTCGCCCCAAACAAACTCAGATAGCCTATCAAGTTGAGCATCTACATTTTCGAGCCTTAACAAAATTTGCGGCAGTTCTCCGTAACAATTATTCACCATCACAGCGATCCTTCCATTTTTATCTATGGCAAACCACGTAAATATTGTTCCAAATCCAGGTCGCCAACTTTCATTTAAAACAATCATTATAGATCTCCTCGAGGCCAACTTACACTGCAATTTTCACAAGGTGAAATTATCGCCCCTTCAGGAATACGATCCTTCCCCCAGACCTCTCGAGTGCGAACTGCCTCAGTAAACCTTATGCTAGCGGGATCCACCCCTTGCCTAACAAGCGAGTCTGCGGCAGATACCTCCGCGCAAGCGCCAGCCTTATTTTTACAAAAATCAGTGAACTCGCCGATCTTCACACCTAGCTTATCCTCAAGATATCTTACGGTGGTTGGATGTAACATTTCTGCCACTACGGCACCATTGCTAGCACCAATCGCTGTCTTCCCAGCGAAGAAATAGGGGTCAGACCACCATTCACATGCTTCAAAGAGCAATACTGATTACCTTTACAGAACTGTGATCTGCCCCCGTTTCGCGCTTAACTCTCGTTTCACAAGTGTTGCTTGCAGCTGACAACTGAAAATTCCCGGGCAAGCACTTCAAACCCTGTGCCTCCATAGTCTTTCAAACTATATTTAACTCCTTCAAGCTGATCAGCTGAGACGTCATCCACTTCAACTTCGCTCAAGTACAAACTCCCACACACATCAGGAACTGCTAAACGACGAACCCCTGTAAACCCTAAAACAACTTCAAACGCCGACTGCTCAGACTCATAAAGCATCTCCAGGGTAACCTTGTAAGTATCAACTGCGCGCCCCATATTTTCTCGCTGCAAGCTGAGCCCCAGCACAAGATTTAGATTATAGAAATCAAAATCTGGAATAATGGAAAGTTTCTCAATGCCCCCAAAGCTAATTTCAAGTGGCCGCATATTCCCTCCTAGTAATCTGGATCCAATATCTGAAACAAACAGACTCAACGACTCTTTGGAAATATTACCCTGATAAATTTTCATCATTTCGACCCCAAGCTGTCAAGAATCGACTGAGGAACATTCCCCTCAAAAACTTTTGTATCACTTCCCTTCTTAGGGAAATATTTTCCATTCTGAGCTTGATTCCATTCGACCACCTTAACCCGAGAGCTAGACACATCATATAGTGCACACCCCTCAGGACCGTAGACAACAACATGCCCATTTCCAAGCTTCGCATAAGAATCGGGAGTTTGCCCTTGCAACGGATACTGAACACCGAAAAAGGGGACCGATTTATTTATTCGAACACAATCGAAAAATCAAATAAATCTGTCCCCTTTTCTCCATGTCCCCTTTTCTCCAGCTTCATGTTATTGCTGGCCGCCCCACAACATTAAAATTTGACTATTCCTCAGACTCGCAATTTAATAAAACACACACACCATCCTCTTTTCCGACGAGACTTATTGGTTTCTTAGTCGCCCCCCCCGTCAACGGAAATTTCAACCATTAGATTTTGATTTTCAAAGGTTCTCAACTCCTTAATTAGTTGAGAAATAGTTTTTCCGCGCGTAATCCAATCTGGGACTTTAGATTCATTCATATCAATCACCTATGCGCTCCATATTCACATCAAACGTTCCGGATCTTGTTTCTCTAGAGCCAAGATCCTTAACCGACTTAGCTGCTTTCCAAGCACCGCCGTTATGGCCGTCTAGGTCTCTAGTAATATATCGATTACCTCGCTTAAAAACAGCCTGCCCACCGTGCACTGTTTCATTAATTTTTTTGTACCCTAAAGCTTCCGCAGCCTGCTTACTCGTCTTATAGACAGGTTCCGCAAGGGGTCGAGGCCCCTTTGACTCTGATTCCTTCCCGCCCTTGCCTTTGCGTGCAGGCATCACCCCAAACAAAACACTGGCAAGCAGCTCGCCACCGCCGATCAGATATTTTTCATCTTGAAACGTGGGATTTAATTCATAGCCTTCTATAACTTCGGCGACCTGTTTCCCTACGAAGGCGCTTGCCTTGTCCATATTTTCTGATATTACTTGCCCCGCCGCTGTCCCCTCAACAGCTTTCATGACAATAAATTGGGGGATCCCTCAGGGTCTGACCCCGTTTTTCTGCGATAAGAAAAATCGGCCCCCCCCTCAGGGTCTGACGCCATTTATCGGCGATCCCTCAATGCCTGCCCCATTTTCTTCAGTCGCTGCCAATATCACACATAGTGCAGTAATAATTTGTTCCGGCTGATCATCTAAAGGAACGCCCCAACCGGTAATTTCTAACCCCGCATATTCTCTTTCAGAATAAAACCACTCTTCAGCGTCATCAAACTCCAAAGTAGTAAATGGCAAAAAATCAGAAACTAAACTGCCCAAACCAATACCAATTGGCAAAACACCTTTATACATAAGCTCTTGTGTTCGCTCTCCAGGAAAACTGAAGCTGTAAGCATTGAGTGCAAATACCGCTCCATCTCTAATCACTATTGATAGAGCAGGCGTCCCCTTTAGAAGATCATTAACCACAAACTCATCAAATAACGAAAAAGAATAACCGCCATTTCCAAACTCATCCACACCACAACTTCTTAATCGAAGCTCTGGAGAGCACTCAAATTGGTATAACTTGCTAGTCTCATCAATCAAATAGTTGAGTAACACTCGCGCCAGCACCTCTGCACCAACACCCAAAGGTATACCTGCGAGAGACACCGATGGCACGATTGGTGTTACCCAAGATATTGAAAACTGACTAACCTGTTTCATTCTGGCACCCATTTATTAATCGTGGGATTAAATATCACCTCTTGCCCCCGGAAAGAAATGGGGGTCAGACCACCATTCACATGTTTCGAAGAGCAATCTTGATTACCTTTACAAAACCGTGGTCTGACCCCTATTTCTCCGCTGCCCAGCCCCGAGCGGGCGAAGATTCTGGCGGTGTGGCATTTGCTGGAAATGGCCAAGATCACCGTAGACCGCTCCATCGAGTGCCTGAACCCCACAAAGTCGCCTGCCTGAATAGTAGAATAGGGGTCAGACCACCATTCACATGTTTCAAAGAGCAATTTTGATTACCTTTACAAAACCGTGGTCTGACCCCGTTTTCCTGTCAACTCCAACTGCCAAATGGCAGTTTAGATTTCAACCTCCTGAATTATTCCCACCGCTGGTTTCAGTTTAATAAAGTCCAACCACGCTAATAGTGCTATTTCAAATGAGTCGATAGCAATTAGCTCGAAGTAACTTTCATCATGGAGCGAATAGATTTTTACATGTTCTTTAGTCAATTCAGCCCCCCAGGCATCGCGACTCCAGTCTACAAAATCAACCTTATCCCCCTTAACTAATCTTGTTCTATCCAGTCCCTCATCCAACCACGGCACAGTGTCTAAAAATAATTGCCCGCCATCATCAGTTAAGAGGCACGCTAACGGGCTAACGCCATCTCTGTTGACCATGTTTGAATTACAAACCGGCGACAGAGTTCCTGCTGACTCTTCCCATGAAAAATGCAATTTCATTTTATGCACCTAAAGCTTTGGATAGACGGTAGTTTTCGGACTCATATATCCCTCGACTTGAAGAAATAGGGGTCAGACCACCATTCACATGTTTCGAAGAGCAATTTTGATTACCTTTACAAAACCGTGGCCTGCCCCCTATTTCTCTCAGTCAAAATAGTTGTTCGCGAGGATTCTGCCCGGGTCAGTGATATCTCGGCAACTGGGTCAATTCGGCGCCGGCGCCAATAGGACAGATTTATTTAACCGAAAAAAATACCTCTAAGAAAATCAAATAAATCCGGAAGAAGGGGACGGATTTATTTAATTCTCCGAGCTCTTTGTTACTTAAATAAAACTGTCCCCTTTTCCCTGTTGGGTAACGCGACTTGACGTATCCTTTTGTCAGTTCGTCGCAGAGCTGTTGGTTTGTTATCCACAGCGGCCAGTGAGCTTTGCGAGTGGAGTTTGGCGCTACTCGGGAAATGTTTCTTACAATGCTCCGGTATAGGCGCTACAGCCTAGCTAAAAATAAATCTGTCCTCTTTTTGCTGTAAATAAATCCGTCCCCTTTTCCCTCTTGTGTCATTTACCATTAAGCGCTGCCAGCAGTTTCCTCTCTAGCGCCTGAGCATATTCGACATATTCGACAGTGCGAGGCTCCGCAGCAATAAGCTCTTTATCTCGCCGCAGAATTTTCAACATTTTTTGCGTCAGCAGTAAATTTTTCGCCCAGACTGCCTCCGATAATTCTGAGGTTCCTTTTAGCAACTCGGCGTCATCCAGAAATCCTACCAGCACTTCCTTATCCAACTCGCTAACCACGACAGGCAATAATTCCGACGTATACATATCTTGCCTGACCGATCTGCAAAGGTCGCCGATCTCGAGCTCAGTTATCGGAGTGTCCAGAATCGACCTGTGCCATGACTCCAGCGCAGACTCATCAGAATCAGGCTCAACTTCCCACTTAAACCCATTACTCTCATCTATTTGACGAAATGTCTTTTTCATATACCCGCACCATTTAGAGAGTCAGAAATACGTTTTAAAGTATCCAAAGCTGCCTGTCGGGCCGCTTGCGCCTCTGGGTTACTTAAATTCTTAAGCGTTTCTGCATGGTTGGTAAGCGCTCTTATCCGCTCCTGCATTTCGTTCAAATGATCACAGTAACCACTGCCATTCTTCCGGGGAACAAAGAAATAGGGCTCAGACCACCATTCACATGTTTCAAAGAGCAATTTTGATTACCTTTACAAAACCGTGGTCTGACCCCTATTTCTCCTTTTTCCAATCTGGCGGTGTGGCATTTGCTGGAGATGGCCAAGACTACGGTGGACCGCTCCATCGAGTGCCTGAAACCCACTGCCCCGCCTGCCTGAACACAATAAAAACTGTGGGAGCGGGCTTGCTCGCTCCCACATTTGATCGGTTCTGTCAGTTGGATATCTGCGCTTGCCGGTGCATCCTAGAGAAAGGGGACCAAGAGAAACGGGACAGATTAATTTAATGGACGTGTCAGAAGAAATGGACACCCGAAGGAGGTTAAGTAAGTGCCGTTCAAATCTGTCCCCTTTTTGCTCTCTTTTAGCGCTATCTGCTTCTTTCGCGCCTAAATATCAGCGCCGCCCAGTTTCATACTTAAGCAAACCTTGTTCCTCACGCGCGTGCAAATAATCGGCCATGCGTTGCGCTTCGATCCCATCAGAAAGGCTAAGTGCGAGCAAATTCTCTGAAGACCATTCCATTAATGGGTTCATGGTCTCAATTTCTAGCATCAATACTTCGCGTATAGTTTTATCGTTGGCACCAAACCATACCCTGAAGGTGATTTGCCCTCCATGCTGAATAACTCGCTGGACTACAAAGTCAACATTCGTTTCTACTTCGTCGCCTAGAGCAATGTCTTGAGCAAAGAAAGGAATACAGCACAGAACAAATCTGTGAGCGGCTGTTTTCTGCCCCCATAACTGTTCCCATTCGTTACTTCCATCCTTGGATCCAAGATGAGCGACAAATATGAAATTGGCACGATCACGCCAAACAGGCGCTTTATGAACAGCTTCGTATTCTCCGGTCTGATACTTCATATATATCCTCTACTCATTTACCAGTGGGAAGGAGGCCATTCACCACGATACCCTGGCGGGGGATTGACAGGAAAGTCTCGTGCGCCTTTTGACGCGTTGCAGTGTGGGCACGCCATCTGAGCATTTTCCAGTGTAGCGTCTCCCCCTCTAGCCTTTGGAATCGCATGATCAACTTGAGTTCCAGTTCCTTCTTTACGACAGTACACGAAAGAAATAGGGGTCAGACCACCATTCACATGTTTCGAAGAGCAATCTTGATTACCTTTACAAAACCGTGGTCTGACCCCTATTTCTCCCATGGTCCTCCATGAAGTTTTATGGTGCCTGTGCGTAGGGCACCTTCGGGTGCGCCGGTTTTCCATGTGACCGGTCGACTAACCTGCGTACAGCCGCCACCCAACGTTTAGTCGCGACGGGTGTCAGCTCCAACCATGTGGAGTTACACCATGAAAAAAGTCGTCCCCGATCCACCCCGCAACACCATTAAAGACCGCGCCGCCTTCAACCGCGCCATCGATCATTACCTGCCCACACAAGGTGTTCAAATCGAAGACCTCAGCTTCGAAGACGCCCTGCTCTACACCTAAAGCTTGCTCGACAGCGCTTCGGCCACAACACTCAATTGCAGTGAGCTGCTGCCTAGCCCCGAGCGGGCGAAGATTCTGGCTGTGTGGCATTTGCTGGAAATGGCCAAGACCACCGTGGACCGCTCTATTGAGTGCCTGAACACGGCAAAAACTGTGGGGGCTGGCTTGCCTGCTCCCACATGAGTCCACGTTAAACTTTACTTGGGTATTGCCCTCTCGCGCACACGCTAGGATTTGAACCGATCAGGCAAATATTCCTGCCTCTCCATCTCTCTCACGACATCCGTCACCCCGGAAAGAAAGTAAGACAGCTCTTGCTTAGATTCACACACGGTCATCTCGGCAATCTGAGAATCGGTGTAGTGCTCCATCACAATTCTCATGCAGTCGGCAAACACCATCAGTTCGCCCTCCGACACCCTCACATCAAACAGCGTGACGCTGGCAATGCACTCTTTGCTCAAGATATCCATAAACACCACTTAGATGCATAGAAAAAAGGGGTAAATTTATTTAGTCGAACGCAACCAAAAAATCAAATAAATCTGTCCCCTTTTCTACCGCAACACCTGGATAATGACAGCACGGGCTTTCACCGCCTGAATAACCGAGCAAAGCCAAATAGATAACCTCGCCCTTTCTCGTCCGCTTTCACGGATATTTTTGATATAAGGCTTTTTATCAATCAAACGTTGAACTTGGTTTTAACTTCTCCACCACGCGTATAAGTCATCACAAATGAATTCCAAGTTTCACCACGTCGGGTGGCGCACTCCCTCAATTCCTTCACCAAACGATAGAGGATTGCGCCATTGTAATCCGTTTCTGCATCCGTCACCCGAACCCCTTCCTTCTCGACAGTAAGAACAGTTTCCATATACCCCATGCTTACTACTACCTCATAACAGAAAGAGTCGTAGCCCTCCACGATGCCAGCATCTAGCAACTCAAAAATCTGCTTCACTAACTGTAGGTCTTGAGTAATCACTATATAACCTCCGGAATCTTATGGGCCTCATTTTCAAAGAAAACTTTTTCGGTCTTCCCATTTATCGTATAGGTCACTTCCATGTTATCAGGACGTGGCGACCGCGGATCCTCACGATAAAACTTTATCGTCGTCGGCCCTACCGTCTTACTAGGATCATTCAACGCCGCCCTGATTTTATTCTCATAAAAAACCTTGTACGCCGAATTATTGAAATTCTGGTCCTGCGGGAACAGATTATAACCATCACACGTTCCACCTTGGCTACACGCTTTGGCATGCCCACCCACATCAGTATCCCGCCCTTCCTTGCCTGCCGCCGTCTGCCTCGAATCTCGAGGAACCTTGGTATTGCTTGGCGTGAACGTCAGCTCTTCCACGAACCCTTTGCTGTTGGTGGTGAACGAATCGCCGTTATCAACCTGGTAGCGTGTATTAGGGCTTCGGGCACTAGGGTTGTTGAGTATTTCGTACTCAGGTGAGCCTTTGACGGAATTGCTGGTGTTCACCTTTACAACAGGCAGGTCCGGATGGCTCGAACCGGTAGAGTGACCGCCGCCGACCGGTTTGGGCCCCTCACCCGAAACAGGCGTCGGCTTGCCAGGGCCAGGCTCCATCCATCCCTTCCCTGACGGCTCTCCAAACTTCGAATCAATGGTCATCGGCTCGCTGACCTTTGTAGTCTCGCGGCCCCCAATGACTCCACTGATCTTGCCAGCCACCGCAACAGTGGCTTTTGCCGTCGTCCCCAAAGCGATGTTCAGGAGTGTGGAGGCACCCTGGACATAGATATCGCCCTTCTGGTCACTCGCTCCATTTTCGTGCAGCTTTTTGAATGTATTATCGCTCTTCTCCAAGCTGTCTTTGCTCTTACCACTCAGCTCACTCGCGATGGATTTTGCCAGCGCGTCTTTTGCCGCCTCGATTTTGTCGCCAAACAGTTTGTTGATCAGGACATTCCCTGCCAGGCCTACTGCCATTTTCGCAGGCCCCATCACGGCCTGGACTCCCATGGCCAAAAGTTGAGCCTGTTCGACTGGCAATTGATCCATAAAGTGTTGCAGCTGTTCCGTCTGCGCGAGCAATTTGCCACCCGGCGAATTCGGGGTCAGACCTTTGAGCCCTGTGGCCCAGTTGTTGCTGCCCTGATCACGATAGTGGCTGTACACAGGGTCTTGCTGACTCCCGTCACCTGAGGTGCAGCCACCCGAAGCGTTGCAGGCTTCTTGTTTGTCAGAGAACTCTGCGACTCGCTTTGCAAAGTTGAGGATTGCGGCCACGTCCTCAGGCTTTAGTTTTTCGATGTCACGAGCGTCCCTACCATTGCGCACCAGGTTCTTGGCAATGCTCAACGCAATGTCATCACCCAACTGGGCTCTTGCCTCGGCGGGCACTTCGTCAAGAGAAACACGCTGAGCCTGGATATTGGTCCAGGCCTGTGCGGTGGCCTGAATCGGCCCGTTGATTAAAGAAAGAGCCGACTCGTATGCTTTTTCAGTGCTGCCCGCATAGTTCTCTATTCCGGTTTTCCAAGCCTGTACCGTACCGGACGGATCGGCCACGGCCTCTAGAGAAGATTTGGTGACATACAGATCGGTTCGAGACTCCTTGTCCTTGGTAATTTCATACGCCTTGCCCACGTCCCGATTCAGTCCCGACGTGGAGTCATTGCCGGTCGTCGCATCCCGACGCACAACAATCTCACCGGCCCCTACGGTCGCCCGTACGGCCTGCTCGCGCTCTTTGTCATACTTCCAGCCGTTGACACTCCAACCGCTCTCTCCTTCCGTGCCTTTACCGACCTGACTGCCGTCCTGGGTCGTGCCGCCTTTACCTGCGGTGTAGCTGCCGCCGACATTCAGGTAAAAACCGCGCTCCTTGTCTTCTCCAGAGATATCGCTGAAACCTAGCGTGCCGGTATCCAACTTGAGGTTGCCGTTGTCGGCCGCAATCAGTGCTCCATCGAGTTGGGTGTGGTCTTGAGTCCGGATGTCGACCTTGTTTTTGCCGGTAATGCTGGTTTGCTGTTCAACCCAGTTGGTTTTTCCAGTTGTCTGACCGTAGCCGACCGAGCCGCTGATCCCGGCACCCGGGCCAATGGTCGCGGTGATGCTGATGTCGAACTCTTTGCCCTTGACCTTACCGGTATCGGCAACGGACGAAACGTTGAGATCTCCGCCCACACGGCCAACCACCTCGTCGCCGCGCAACGTGGCGCCATTGATATTGGTGTCATTGCCGCTGTTGAAGCCCAATTGATTGCCGGCATAAAGGTAAGCGTCTTGCTGGCGCTCACCCTCGCGCTCAAGGTTGCCCTTGCCCATGCTGACGCTGACATAGACGCCGACACCTTCAGAACCGAACACCAGTCCGGCTTCACCGCCACCATTGTGTCGATTGCTGTCGCTGCTCCTCTTGTTTTGTGCCGAGGTGATGTTGAGGTCGTTGCCTGCCTTGAGTTCGATGTCCCGGTCGGCCTTGACCTGAGTTCCCACCAGGCTCAAATCGTGGGCGGCGTCCAGATGGACGTCCCGTCCTGCCGCAACCTTAGTGGTGCTGGATGTACCATGTTCCCCGTCTTCGGTGGCCACACCGTAACTGCCACCGATACCGATTTTGAAGCCACCGCTAGTTCCACCATGAATCCCCCCCCAACTCTGGCTCTGGGTGCTTTCCTGGCTGACGCTCCCCTTGGCTACATCAAGAACAATGTCGTGACCTTTTACATTGATGTCACGCCCCGCTTGCAGTTGCCCGCCCTTGACCACCACATCATTGTTGGCAGCAATGTTCAGATCATTACCCGCATTGAGCGTCGAAGACCGGTTGGTCTGTTCGATGGTCTCCAGACCGCTGCTCTGCTTGCTATTGCCGAACTTGACATCGGCCGTCGGCCCCGACACGAACTGGCTAACGGCATCGACGCCCTTGAGCGCGCTTGAGCCTTTACTGACGCCGTCTTCGCCTTTTCCCGCACCGCTTACGGCGTCTTTGGTTCGGCCGTAGTTGTGGTTGAGGGTGACACCCAAACCATTGCGCTCGGTTTGGCGCTGCAGCTCGGTCAACTGAGTTTCCTGTGCAGCATCGATGCGAATATCTCGACCTGCCGTCAGGCTTATGTCTTTGTCGGCGCTCAAGTCTGAACCGACTTGATTGATATCACGTACTGCCTTGACCGTCAGGTCCTGCCCGGCATTAATCTGGCTGGCGGCAGCGGTCTGTTGTTCCAAGCGGTTCTTTTCCCTGCTGCTGTCGGCACCGGCAAAGAAGCTGACACCGTTGGCATCACTGGATACGCCAATGCCAACTTGTTTGGCCTTCGACCAGCCCTGTTCCGCTTTGGCGTTCTGTGCCGCGACTACATTGACATCCCGTCCGGCATCCAGGCTGACGTTGCGCCCGGCACTGATACCGCTACCCACCAAATTGATATCGCGTTCAGCCTTCAAACTTGCATCGCGGTCGGCGGACACTTGGCTACCAACGCTTGTGCTGCTTTGCGCTTGTCTGCCCGACTCCTTGGCCGAGGAAATGGAGATGAACCCACCAGAAGAAGAGAGGCCAACCTTTTTCTTATACTGTTCACTTCGGGTGTAAGCCGTGTCATTCGCAGAAACCAGGTTAATGTCGCCGGTGCTGTTCACCAGCCCGGCGCGCAGTTCAGTGTCGTTCTCAGCACTGATCTCACTCGCCCGCAACCGCACGTCATTACCCGCAGCCACCACCACGTCATTGCCGGCCTCCAACTCGCTGCCGACCTGGCTGGCGGTGGTTTTCAGCTGGCTCTTGCCGCTTTTCGAAAGCCCGAGGAACCCGGACTTGGTCTTCTTGCTGTAGGAACCGTGCTCCTCGACACCCGACAGCACGGCGATATCGCCCGTGGCGCCCAGCAGCATGTCGCCGCCGGCTTTCAATTGGCTGCCGATCACGGTGACGTCGCGCCCGCCTTCGATGTTCATGCCGCCATCGGCTTTTTTGCTGGCATTGATGGTCAGGTCTTTGCCGGCTTCGACGACGGAGGCGACGTTGGTGCTGTCGTAGCTTTCACGTTGTTCGCTTTTGCTGCGACCGAACGAGCCTTTGCTCTTTTTCGAGTAAAACGAAGCGTCTTCGTCGAGTGCCGAGAGGATGCTCACATCGCGCTGTGCCTCCAGGGCGACGTTGCCGCCACCGGCAATTCGGCTGGCGGTCAGTTCCAGGTCCTTGCCAGCATTTAACGACACGTCGCCGCCGGCGGTCAGCACGCTGGAGACTTGGCTGATGTGGTCTTTGGACTGTGTGACTTTCTTGGACTTGCTGGAGGAATGCTGCTCATCGGCAGCCGAGGAAACGCTGAGGTTTTCAGTGGCCGTAATGCTCAGGTCGCGCTTGGCGTCGATGCGGCTGGCGATGGCGCTGAAATCGCGGCCTGCCGAGACTGTCAGGTCACGGCCGGCTTCTACGCTGGCACCGTTTTGTGTCACGGTTTCGGTGCGCAGGCGGCTGCCCATGTTGAAGCCATCGCGCTGCTCAACCGCATCAATATGCACATCGCGCCCGGCGGTGATGAGGGTGTCGCGCCCGCTTTGCAACACACCACCGGTGTTGGCCACGTCGCGCCCGGCATTCAGGGTCAGGTCATTGGCAGCCTCGATGCGTGACACGCTGTCGAGGTAGTCGCGACGCGTCGCGGTACCGCTACCGGTGCTGGTCACAGCGCGTTCGTTGATCACATCACCCTTGAGGGCCGTGAGCGTGACGTCGCGCCCGGCAATGATGCCGCCGGATTTATTGACGATGTTGTTGCCGGCCAGCAGGTCCAGACGATTACCGGCTTCGATCACGCCACTGTTGGTCAGGTCGTTGCCGGCTTTGGCTGAAAGGTTGTTGGTAGCGCGCAGGGTGCCGGCGTTCTCCAGGTTCTCCCCGGCGATCAGGTTCAGGTCGTTACCGGCGATCAGGGCACCGTTCGGCGCAAGACGGTTATCGGCCTGGGCCATGTAAAGCACCGGCACCAACACTTTCTCACCGTTCACTGAATGCTCTTCGAGCCAGACGATGTCGTGCGTCAGGGCGGCAACCTGCTGCGAGGTCAACGACACGCCCACGGCCAGGTTCAGCTGTTGCTTGCTGCTGATGGCGTTATCCATCAAGTACTTGAACAGTTTTTCGTCGGTGTTCTGGCCGTCGATAAAACGCTGCCCCGTACGCGCTTGCACGGCTTGCTGGATCAAGTGTTGCTCATAAAGCCCGTCGCCCAGGCGTTTGGCACTTTCATCCGGGTTGTAACCCAGGCCCGCCAGCAGGTAGTCGGAGCTCATGAACTGTTTCAGGTCGGTGAGCACCGGGTTGGTTTCGACCAGGTATTTATGCGGTTGGGACACCGGCCCGGTGGGCGTAAAGCCTTGCACACGGCTGACGGTCTGGCTGGCGACCGAGGTGGTTTGCGCGCCTGCGTCGAGTGGTTTAGCGACCACCGTGGCTACTTGTGTTGGGCGATTGCCTTGGCTTTGTGTATTGGGCGTGCCGGCTACCGGCTGGATGCCTGGCATCACCGGGGTGACACCGGGAATGTTCACTGTGGGGCGCGCGAGGTCGCCGGGTGTAGTGACCTGTATGCGCGTATCGCGCTCAGTCAGCGCCAGGTTTGGCTGGTCACCAGGCCCGCTGACCTTGACCGTAGGCAGGGTCGAACCTGCGGACGGATTTTGGTTGTTGATGCCATCCCCACGAGCGATCTCACCGGTGGTGATCTGGCCAGGCGTCCAGACGCCGCCGTTGTCCACATCGGTGACCGCAGAGACGTCAAACGCCGTGGCGCTGGCGGTGACGCCACTGACCTGGCGTGCTGTCGAGCCCAATTGGCGAGTCGCGGCGCTCTGTTGATCGACTTGGGTCAAATCGAAGGTACGCGTCGTCGGTGCTGGTTGCGCGTCATTGCGTTGCGCCAGGCCGAGGCTGGCGCCGCCCATGGTCCAGCTTTGCGGGCCCGTGTTGGCCTGTACCGCCTGGGTGCCGTCGACCGCTTGGGTACTGAGGTGGAACAGGCCGTGGGTACCGGTCGGCAGGCTGAACTCACGCAGTGTCAGCGGGTTGACTTGCTGTTTGGCAAGGTCAGGCGGCAGTTGCGCAGCGAGTTGCACCACCACCGTTGCCGGGCCGGTGCTGATAGCGGTGTCTTCGTGGCGCGCGGCGCGTTCGGTCAAGGCTGTGAATGGTGTCTCACTGCTGTTGATCAAGGTCTTGGTGGCGGTGATGTTCACCGCACCACCGGCCTGGATGATCGCCGGCGCCAGTGACGCCCCGGCGGTCGATACCAGGGTGTCGGAAACCAGTGGGAACGCCGACAACGCACCGACCGGCAAGCTTTTAGGGCCGCCCTGCGCGTTGTACGGGTCTACGACGCTGCGTTTGAAACGCCAGTAAGTACCGTTGGACGCGGTCAACCTCCAGGTACGGGTGCGCGTGCCGGAGCCGGACGTCGCACCTTTGTTGCTGAGTGTGTCCGCCGTGATATTCATGTCCGTGCCGGCAGCCAGGGTGCTGTATTCGTTGAGCACGTTGTTTGCGGCGATGTCCATTCGCCCGTTCGACTGGATAGTCGAGGCAGCCGAGGTGTTCAGCAGCTCACTTTGATAATTCTCGGTGCCGACGAAGTCGACGACAAAACTGCCACCACTGCAGTCCCAGCAAATGGTGCCGAGCGAGCCGCCACTGCCCGGGATTTCTTTGGTCTGGAACACATCCCGACGGTTAGTCAGGTTGGCCACCTCCAGCGACATATCCCCGCTGGACTGGATGCTGCCGGAGACGTTCTCCAGGCGGGCGGCTTTGCTCACGCCGTCACGGCCGGCAACGTCCAGGCGCCCAAGGCTATAGATGTCGCCGTATTGATTGGTGATCGAGTCGCTGTACATCGCCATGTCGTTGCCGCTGAACAGCAAGCCATGATCGTTGAGCAGGGTCGCGCTGGTCAGCGTTACCTTTTGCGCTGCGCCCAGGGTCCCGTAGTTGTTCAGGCCACCTGCCGCGAGGTTGAGATTGGCCGCAGAGGTCAGGCGCCCACGGTTATTGAGCTGGCCATCAACGTTGATCACCGCATCGCCGCCGCTGGTTATCTTCGCGCTGTTACTCAGGTCCAACTGGCCCGCGTGCAGGTTGAGGGTGCCTTGGCTGGTGACTTTGCCATTGCCCGAGTAGGCGCCCGCCAAATCGAGCTTCAAGCTGCCGTCACTGGCAATCAACCCGTTATTGACCCAGCTGCCGCCCTTGCCTTCCAAGTGCGTGGAGGCCAATAGCTGCCCGGTTTCGGTCTGGGTAAAGTTATTGACATTGACGTTCAAACGCCCTGCCTGGATGACGCTGGTGTTGGTCCAGGTATCCGCGTTCAAGGTCAGGCCGCCACGGGTGACAATGGTGCCGCCGGCACCGGTGACATTGGGCAGGGAAATATCGAAATTGCCCTCACCCATGTGCAGCAATTGCCCGCCGCTGTTCTGGAAGCTGGCAGCGGCCAGGATCAGGTCCTGGTTGGCGGTTTCTACGGCGCCGTTGCGGTTATCGAACAGGCTGCCGATCTGGAATTGCGTGGCGCCCGTGCGGCCCAGCGCGCGTAGCTTGCCGCCCTGGTTGTCGATGGCATTGGCCGCCACCGTCAGGGCGTTGGTGCTTTCGATCAGGCCATTCTGGTTAGTCAGTTGGCCCGTGAGGCCCAGTGCTATCTGGTCCCCGGCGATCTGCCCGTTGCTGTTGTCGAGGTTTTCACCCTGGACCCGCATCAGACCCTTGGCATACAGCGCGCCTTGCTGGTTATTCAGGGTGGCGAGGGTCAGCAGCGCGTCACCCGACTGCGCCGCAATGTGGCCGCCCTGGTTGTCGAGCTGGCCAGCAGTGAGCAGAAGACGCTCACCCTGGATCAAACCGCCCTTGCGGCTGCTGCTCTGGTCATAACCATTACGCATCACACCGACCACGCCAGCGTCGATATCACCCTTGAGGGCAGCCAGCACACCACCACGGTTGTCGAAATTACCGGCTTTGAGCTGCACGTCACCGGTCTGGCTGATGAGGTGGCCGGCTTGGTTATCGAGTTCGCCATTGACCTCGACACGCAACCCGTTTTGCCCCTGCAGCTTGCCTTGCGCGTTGCTCAGGCCGAAGGCTTTGATCTGCAGGTCGCCCTCTTGGCTGTAAATCAAACCATCGGCGTTGTTTTGCATCAAAGCGCTGGCATCAATCGCCAGTGGGCCTTTGGCGGCGACCGTGCCGCCTTGGCTGTTGTTCAGGCCGCCCATGGCCAGTGACAGGCGCCCTTGGCTGGCGAGTTGGCCGCCACGGTTATCCACCTCGACAGCCTGCTTGAGCACCAGCGCCCCGGTGCCGGCGATCTTGCCGTTGACGTTGCCCAGGTTACCTTGCAGGTCGAGCACCAGGTGGTCGTTGCCCATCAGCGAGCCGCCGGTGTTGATCAGGTTGCCACCCAAGACGTTCAGGTTGCGCATTGCCGTGATACTGCCGGCGCTGTTGTCGAGGTTGGCCGCGCTCAGGTCCAGTGTTGAGCCGCTGTCGATCAAGCCGCCTTGGGCGTTGCTCAGCAAACCGATCACATTCAGGGTCTGCTGCGCGCCGCTGGAAATAATGCCTTTGTCACTGTTGTCCAGGCTGGCCGCGCTGACACCCAAGCGTCCCTGGCTGACCAGTACGCCTGCGCCGCTGTTGAGCAAGCCACCACTGAGGCGCAGGTCGAGGTCGCCGTTGCGGCTGGAGAGCGTGCCGCCAGTGCGGTTGTCCAGGCTGGCGCCGGCAATATTCAGCCCCTGCCAACCCGATATCAGGCCAGCGCGATTGACCACAGCGTCGGCATTCAGGCTCAGTACTTGTTGGCTGATGAGTGTGCCGGCGCTGTTGTCAAGGCTACGCCCGCTCAGGCTCAGGGCACTTTGGCTGGAGATCTCGCCGCCCTGGTTTTGCGCGTCGCGCAGACGCTTCAAGGTCAAAGGTCCCTTGGCGAGGATCAGGCCTTGACGGTTGTCCAGGTCACCATTGGCCAGGTCCACGGTCAGGCGCTGATCACTGATCAGCCTGCCGCTGCGCAGTGCCAATGCGCTGAGGTTGAGGTCGATATCACCCTTGGCCGACACCTCGCCACCGTCACTGGCGTCCAGCGCCTGGGCATTCAGCACAAGGCTGCCCTGGCTGTTGATCAGGCCTTTGGCGCTGTTGTCCAGGGCCTGGGCATTGAGCGTCAAGGCGCGGGTGCCGAGCAAGCTGCCGCCCTGGTTATTGAGGTCGCCGCTGTTCACCGTCAGTGTTTGTGCGGCGTTGATCAGGCCTTGTTGCCGGTTATTCAGCAGACCGGTGCTGGTCAATTCGAGGTCGCCACGGCTGGTGAGCGTGCCGCCGCTGTTATCAACAGAGGCTGCATTGGCACTCAGGCTCGCACCTGCAACCAACCCCTTGACGTTGGTGAGTACCTGGTCGATACGCAAGGCCAGGCCTTGGTTACTGAGCAGCCGGCCATGGCTGTTGTCCAGGTTGCGCGCCAGCAGGTCGAACGCCTGGCCGCTGGAGATTTCACCGCCTTGGTTGTTCACGCTATTGAGACGATTGAGCACCAGCGGCCCGTTCGCGTTGATCAGGCCTTGCTGGTTGTTCAACTGCCCGTTGTTCAGGTCCAGTGTCAGGCGTGTATTGCTGAACAGCTTGCCGCCCTGCTGGTCAAGGCCATCGACGCTGGCCGTCAGGGCCTGGGCACTGCCGATGCTGCCAGCGGCGTTGTTCAACAGGCCAGCCTTCAGGTTCAAGGTGTCGCCGCTGTTGAGGCGAGCGTTGGTATTGTCCAGCGCACCGGTAGTTACCGAGACCGCCCCTTTGCCACTGACCACACCTTTCTGGTTGTCCAGGCTGGCGCTGCGCAGCTGCAACGTACTGTCGGTCACCAACTGGCCGTCTTGGTTATCCACCGCGCCTGCCAGGTCCAGCTCCAACGCTTGAGCGCTGGAAATACGGCCTTGGCGGTTGATCAGGTTGGCGGCGTTGACATTCAGGCGCCCTTCACTGCTGAGCACGCCCTGGCTGTTATTGAGCTCGCCGTTGAGTTCCAGTTGCAAAAGTTGCTGGGCAAGCAACTTGCCGTTGCTGTTGTCCAGGTCCTGCGCCGTGAGCATCAGCCGCTGGGCATTGAGCTGGCCGTCGTTGCCGTTGAGCAGTTTCGCCACGGTCAGGCTCAAGGCTTGCCCGGCCAGCACACGACCGCTGTCGCTGTTATCCAGGGTTTGTCCGGTGAAGCCCAGGTCGCCATTCGTGGACAGCTCGCCGCCACGGTTATTGACATTGCCGACCTGCAGTTTCAGCGCTTTTTCGGCGCCTGCCAGGCCTTTGCGGTTGTCCAGGGACGTGCCCTGCAACGCCAGCTCGGTGGTGCTGATAAGTTGACCGCCACGGTTATCGACTTGGTCGATCGTGGCCGTTACCGCGGCCTTGCCCGTCACATCACCGGCACGGTTGTCGAGCCGCGCGGAAGACAGCAGCAACGCGCCGTCGGCGATCAGCGTACCGCGCTGGTTGTTGATCGCCTGGTCGGCGGCGATGTCCATTGCCCCGTGGCTGCTGAGCAGGCCATCGCTGTTGTCCAGACTGGCGGCACGCGCGTTGATCGAGGCTGCGCTGATGGTCCCGTGGGCGTTGCCTAACGCCTCTTTCACCTGCAGCGTGAGGCCCTGATTGCTGATCAGCTTGCCGGTGGCGTTATTCAAGTTGCGAGCCGCCAGGGTGAACGCTTGTTGGCTGGAGATCTCGCCGAGCTGGCTGTTGTTTACATCCGCCAGGTTTTTGAGCATCAACAGCGGGCTATTGATCAGGCCGGCGACGTTGGTCAACTGGCCGTGATTGAGGTCAAGGTCGAGCCCGGTTTTGCTGAACAGTTCGCCACCCTGCTGGTCCAGCCCGGTCACTGTGGCCGTGAGGTTGTTTTCACTGGCGATACGCCCGCTGTTGTTCAGTTGGGCGGCCGAGACGTCCAGGCGGTCGGCACTGGTGATACGGCCACTATTGTTCAAGGCGCCGGTGGTCAGCGTCAGCGCGCCGCGACTGTTGAGCAAGCCTTTGGGGCCGTTATCGAGGCTGACACTGGTGAGGTTGAGGCTGGCATCGGTTTCCAGAATGCCGCCTTGGTTGGCGACAGCACCGCCGACCTCCAGCGTCAGCGCAGCGGCCGAAGACACTGCGCCGCCTGCGTTGTTGAGGTTGGCGCTGGTCAGTTGCAGCGTGCCTTCGCTGCTGATCTGGCCCTGCTGGTTGTCCAACTGCCCGTTCAGTTCGGTGCCGGGAATGGCTGCCAGCGCAATGTTCAGGGATTGCTGGCCGGAGAAGGTGCCATGGCTGTTGTCCAGGCGCGCGCCGTTGAAGTGGTTATCGCGGGCAAACACCAGCCCTTGGGCCTGGTTAATCACCTGGGCCACGGCCAGTTCCAGCGCCGTACCGGCGACGAGTTTGCCGCCGCTGTTATCCAGGCGCTGGCCCTTGAAGTCGATGCTGCTCTGGCTGGAAATTTCGCCGGCGCGGTTATCAACGGCGTCGACCTTCAGATTCAGCGCTTTTGTAGCACCTACCAAGCCGCCGTCGCGATTGTCCAGCGAGGTACCGCTCAAGTTCAGCTCACCCAGGGCAACCAACTCACCGCCTTGTTGAGCCAGCACGCCAACAGTGGCCTGCAGGTCGTTCTGGCTGGCGATACGGCCCGCCGCGTTTTGCACGTTAGCGGCGGTCAGCCGCAGCGGCCCCACGGCACTGATCAGGCCGTTCTGGTTACGCAACTGTTGCCCGGCGGACACCAAGGCCGCCTTGCTGCTGAGCAAACCTTTCTGGTTGTCCAACTCAGCCACATTGAGTTGCAGGTCTTTTTGCGCGAGGACCACGCCGCTGCGGTTGTCGACATTAGCGCTGTGCAACGTCAGCAGGTCCTGGCCGATCAGCCGCCCTTCGCGGTTGTCCAGCTGGCCGGTGTGCAGTTCCATGGTGCCCTTGGCCAACACCTGGCCCTTGGCTTGGTTGTCCAGTAACCCGTCAACGGTTGCGTTCAGTTGACCATTGCTGACCAGTTGCCCGCCCTGGCGGTTATCCAGGCTGGCGGCGTGCACGTCCAACAACGTGCCGGCACCCACTGTGCCGCCCTGGTTGTTCACTGCGCCCTTGACCTTGAGGCCCAGGCTCACATCACCAAGCACTTGCCCCTTGGTGTTGCTCAAGCTGGCTGCACCCAGCTGGGTGTGCCCTGCGCTGATAATCTCGCCCTGGTCGTTCAGCAGATCTTGCTGGACGGCCACGCGCGTGTCCAAGGTGCTGCTGACGCTGCCTTCGCGGTTATCCAGGCGCAAGGCTTCAAGCCCAACTCCAGCCGCTGAAATCAAGCCTTTGACGTTGAGCAGGGCGTGTTCGACTTTAAGGGTCAATGCCTGGTCGCTGAGCAGGTTGCCGCCGCTGTTATCCAAGGTGTCGGCGGTCAGGGTGAAGGCGTGTGTGCTCGAGACCTCACCGTTGCGGTTGTCGACGTCTTTGAGGTTCTTGAGCAGCAACATCCCCGGTGCATTGATAAAGCCATCGGCGTTGTTCAACAGCCCATGCTGCATGTCCAGCGTCAGTTCACTGTTGCTGTAAAGCTCGCCGCCACCGCGTTGGTCGAGGCTGGTCACACTGGCGGCGAGCGCCTGGCCACTGGCGATACGGCCTTCGAAACGGTTGTCGACGCTGGTCGCTTTGAGGTTGAGGCGATCGGCGCTGGTGACACGGCCTTGGTGCTGGTTGAGCAGTACACCCGTTGTGAGTTGCAATGCGCCGTCAGCGATGATGTGCCCTTGGCTGTTGTCGACACTGGCGCCGTTCACGGTCGCGGTGCCGGCACTGAGCACTTCACCGTTCTGGTTAGTGATTTCACCCTGGGTGCTTAGTAACAGCGCCCCGCCGCTGCTGATACGCCCGCCGTTGTTGCCCAGGATGGCAGTGCGCAGTTGCACCCCCGCATCGCTGCGGATCACACCTTGGTTGTTGTCGGCGTGCTCGGCCAGGTTCACGTCAAGGTTGCGCTTGGCGTAGAGGTTACCTTGAGCACTGTTGTCCAGGTTGCCGGCCTTGAGGCTGACGTCCTGTTGCCCTGAAATCAGGCCCTTAAGCTGGTTGTTCAGCCTGTCGAGCGTCAGTTGGAGTGCGCCGTTAGCCAGCACACGACCGCCGTTACCGTTGTCCAGGTCATGCCCTGCCAACGTCAACTCGGTCACGCTGGACACTTCACCGCCACGGTTGTCGACCTTATCGACGGTCACGTTCATGGCCTTGCCCGAATTGAGCAACCCGCCCTGGCGGTTATCCAACGCGTCGCCCTGGACCTGCAGTTGGCCAACCGA
>NZ_CAWPSZ010000028.1:0-28599 GCF_963890955.1 Pseudomonas sp. MF6747 | reverse complement strand
GACGCGGCGATGGCCAAGCGGGTGGGCGAGCTGCATGCGCAATTGTGGGAGGGGCCGTATGCCAAAGCGCTGGATGTAGCGGCGCAGTACCCGGACCCGCACCCTGGCAAGCCGTGAGCTGAACTCGATTCTTCCTACGCAAAAAAACAATGTGGGAGCGGGCTTGCCCGCGATAGCGGAGTGTCAGCCAACCTAGGCGCTGACTGACACACCGCCTTCGCGGGCAAGCCCGCTCCCACAGTTGATGCTTGGTGGCTCACATTGGAAGTGGTGATGCATGACGCGGCGATGGCCAAGCGGGTGGGCGAGCTGCATGCGCAATTGTGGGATGGGCCGTATGCCAAAGCGCTGGATGTAGCGGCGCAGTACCCGGACCCGCACCCTGGCAAGCCGTGAGCTGAACTCGGTTCTTCCTACCCAAAAAGCAATGTGGGAGCGGGCTTGCCCGCGATAGCGGAGTGTCAGCCAACGTAGACGCTGACTGACACTCCGCCTTCGCGGGCAAGCCCGCTCCCACCGTTGATGCTTGGTGGCTCATGTGGGATGGGCCGTATGCCAAAGCGCTGGATGTAGCGGCGCAATACCCGGACCCGCACCCTGGCAAGCCGTGAGCTGAACTCGATTCTTCCTACGCAAAAAAACAATGTGGGAGCGGGCTTGCCCGCGATAGCGGAGTGTCAGCTAACGTAGGCGCTGACTGACACGCCGCCTTCGCGGGCAAGCCCGCTCCCACAGTTGATGCTTGGTGGCTCAAATACGGAGGTAGGACATTTCCCTCATCCGGGTCTCCCCTACCACTCCTTCGTGATGGTAGTGTGTGAAATTGTTTCTGACATTTCGATCAGAAATTTTCCCACTCCTCTTTTGCAAAGGAATGCCTCTAGTCATGCATTTTCCACTGAAAAAACTGGTGGCTGCCACCCTGTTCGCGGCCAGCTTTTCGGCCATTGCCACCCCTGCATTCGCCAACATCAGCGCCGAACAAAGCGCGACCATTATCAAACATTTCAGCGAAACCCCAGCCAGCGATTTCCGTGGTTTCCTCGGCACTCTGGCCAAGAGCGACCTGGCGAAAACCGATGACGTCGGCCCGGCCATCGACGCCTTCCTGGCCAACAAAACCCTGACCGCCGACCAGCAGAACGAAATCAACCGTCTGCTGGGTATTTACACCCGCGTTAAATACGGCAAAGCCGCGCTCGAAACCCTGCGCGAGCTGGTGGAAATTCCGACCTTCAACGTCGACGGCCTGCCGCAGTACAAGAACCCGGAATTCCTCAAGATCGCCGACAAGATCCAGAGCCTGGCCAAAGCCTTCAACCTGAACTTCCGCAACATCGACAACCGCGTGTACGAAATTTCGTTGGAAGGCAGCGGCGATGAAGTCGTCGGCATTCACGCGCACGCCGACGTGGTGCCGGTGACGCCGGAAAACTGGGTGCTCAAGGACGGCACCAAGCTCGACCCGTTCAAGGTCACGCTGATTGGCGATCGCATGTATGGCCGCGGCACCGAGGATGACAAAAACGGCATCGTGGTAGCCCTGTATGCCATGAAGGTGATCAAGGAAGAGAAGCTGCCGCTGGCGCGCAACTTCAAACTGTTGGTGGACACCACTGAAGAAACCATGGGCGACGCGATCCCCTATTACTTCGAACACAACCCGGTGCCGCAATACAACCTGGCGCTGGATGGCGGCTACCCGGTCGTGATTGCCGAGAAAGGCTACGGCACCGTCATGGCGAGCTTCCCGGTGCGCAAAGGCACTGGCAAAGGCGCGGAAATTATCTCGATGACCGGCGGCATGGCCACCAACCAGATTCCGTCGGTCTCGGTCGCCACCCTGCTCAGCGACAAGCCTGCTGAACTGGCCGCCGGCCTGCAGAAAGCCGGCGCTGACTACGTCAAGCAAAACGGTGGCAATTTCGACGTAACGGCCAAGGTGGTCGGCAAAGAGGTCAAGTTGACGCTCACCGGTGTGTCGGCTCACTCCTCCGAGCCGGAAGCGGGCGTCAACCCGGTCGCACGCATGCTGGAACTGATCCACAGCATTGACGGCAAAATCGCGCTGAAGCACAACCACATCACCGACGCTGCACACTATGCAGCTGACAACTGGGGCCTGGATTACCTGGGCGGCAAGTTGGGAGTGGGCTTCTCCGATGCGTTCATGGGACCACTGACCACCTCGCTGACGTTTGTCGGCCAGGATGACAAAGCCTTCAAGCTGGCGGTGAACCTGCGCATCCCCAAGGGCAAATCGCCGGAGGTGCTCAAAACTGAAATCGAAGAGAAAATCAGCGCCTGGGACACGCACACCAAAGTGGCGATGAACGTCACCTACTCGGTGGCCGAGCCGATGTACCGCAACCCTGAAGGTGAGTGGGTCAAAGCCCTGCTGGCCGTGGCCAGCGAAAACCTCGGCATGGAGCACACGTTCGGCACCTCGGCCGGCGCGACCTCCGTGCATGATCTGCCCAATGGCGTGCAATTCGGCCTGGCGAAGCCGGACGTGAAGTACACCGGGCACACCGACGGTGAGTTCAAGACCGTCGAGCAGTTCTTGCTGGACCTGCAGATCGTCACGGAAATGATGGGCCGTGTGGGGCAACTGCCGAAGCTCTGATAAGCCAAGGTAAACACCACAACGCCGATCAAGATTGATCGGCGTTGTGGTTAAACAGGCCTGGCTTGCGGCCTAAAACATATCCATCGCATTGCACAGCTTGGCCTTCTCTACCGGCACGCTCTGCGGTTTCCCCGTCGGGTTCAGGCGCTGCAACGCAATCAGGCACTGGCCACCGTCCAGCAGGATCAGTTCGTAGTCTTGCCCGGCCTTGGGGGTGAAGTGAAAGCTCTGCCTGCAGCTGTAGGCATTGCCGCCAGAAACATAGCCCTCACTCTGGAAGTTCATGGCAAAAGGCTTGTTCGCCGGCACCTTCAGTTCGCTACGCGCCGAGCCTTGCGCCTCCACCCGGCGGTTGCTCTCGGGCATGCCCAGGCTGCGGCCATTATTCTGACCCGCAAAGCCGGATTCGGACACGGCCATCACCCCGGCGCCAGGCACACGCCAGTCGATGCAGTCACGGCCCGGCACACCGCGCGCCATGCCATTGGTGATCACGCGCAAGCGTGCGGTATCCCCTGATGTGGGTTCAACATAGGGCGTGTTGTAAGCACGGATATTGGAAATATTGCCGCAGCCACTCAAGGCCACGGCCAGGCCTGCTATCAAAAACGATCTCATGGAAATCCTTTTTTTTGAGGCTTAACGGCAGTGATAAGGGCTTTCGCTGCGCAGTTCCTCGCCGGTCCGGGCATCGCGAATGATGACCGTCGCCCCCGGCGCATTGAGGCAGAACGCATTGCGTATGGGGTAAATGTTATGGCCCTCGGCGGTGAAGGTGCCGAGCCTGGTTATCTGGGCGCCGGAGGCGTCGTGAGCCGTGACAGTGTATTCACCCGACATGGTCAGGCAGCCGCTCAGCGACAGCAGCAAGGTGGCGCAGATGGCATATTTCACAGGTGATGTCCCTATCGCGTTGAATGCCGAGCCCTTAAAAACAGAGCGTTGTTTTTGTGGTTTCATTGCGCCGACTCACAGGCCCTCAACGGCTCCTTGGGGTGCAATGCACAGAGGTCGAAACCGTCACGCCGCGTGTAGCCAGCACGCTTCATACACACAAAGCGCTGCGCCCGCTCCTGGAAGCTCGCATTGGGATCGATGCCGGAACCATTCTTTTCACCACACGCCAACATGGACGCAACCACATCCTGGTGGCTGGCGCCGGGTTTCTCCCATAAGTCGGCATCGGCCGTGGGGGGCTGGAATGGCGGGCTAAAGCAAGCAGTGACAAAAGGTGCAATCAACACACCTAACGCCAGGTGTTTAAGCCACATGATCAATCTCCTTATTTACGCGCAATCACCGGCACCCGCACGGGTCGACCCTTGGGCCATTAAGGTGTGCAGGACTGCCGGCGATAGATGTAACAGCTGTGCGTCGTCGTTATGGACCTCATCCTCGAGGACCAGGTTCGCCCGTTCGACAGGGCTGGTGAAACATCCTACAAAATACTGATTACTTTACCGGCCATCCGCTGTTTTTTAGCAGCGCCCGCTCCAGCTCAGGCCGTTGCGGCCAGCACCGGCAGTTGCAACCCGCGCAGCGGCGGGCTGCGCTTAACCCTTCAAACCTCAAGCATCAGGATATCTTCAAAGAAACCGCCGACCGGCTCGGTGGGGTGGCAGAGCTGGATCTCCAGCACCCACACCATTTCACTCGGCGTGATCTCAAGCGCGGCCAATTCCTGATTGCCGAACAAGGCGTGGGGGAAATCCGCAATACGGTGGCCGGCCAGGTTGCGCGACAACCGCCAGCCCTTGGCAACGGCCCGTTCCTCGGCAAAGTCATAGAGCTCACAGCCGGTCAGGCCGCGCATCCAGGCCTCGCGGGTTTCATCGAACACTTCATGCAAGACCTTGAAGCAATCGCGGTGCAGCGCTGACTCGCCGAAGACGAAGGTGTCGCCATAGTCGCCCTCGTAGCCGTCCCACACCGGGCCGAGGTCGACCACCACGATATCGGTGGCACGCAGCGTGCGCAGTGGGTCAATGCCTTCCCTGGGCGGGCGAACCGTGTCGTCGCCAAAACGAATGTAAGTCGGGTGCCAGGTGTGCGAGGCGCCCATGGCCTGCAATTGCGCGGCGGCCATGTCGAGGGCTTGCCCGGTGGTCATGCCGACTGTGAGCTGGCTGGCAATCGCCGCCAGGGCGCGGATGGTTTTTTCACGCGCGGCGAGCATGCCGTCCAGCGAGTACCGCGGGCCGACTTTTTCCCAGGTTTGATCCAGTCCATTGAGCAGCGTGTCGGCGCTCGACCGGCCACTGGGTACAAACGCTTCGGCGACAAAACGATGGCTCGGCAAACCCGCTTCCAGGCAATCGGCACGCGCCTGGCTGATCATGCCGCCATTACCGCAGGCATACACCTGAGCCGACGCCCAACGGTGCCCATGGCTCAGCGCCACTTCCTGCACCCTGCCCTGCGCTGCCAATACCGGGTGCCAGTGAAAACGCGGGTGGTCGATGACCGCCTGGTCCAGAAATACGCGGTCGTAAAAGTCTGCCGCCTGCGCGCCGCCCCAGTAAAACGTCACCTCCACATCCTGCTTCAACGCGCTCAGCAGGATCGGCTTGATACCCGCGTAGCCGGTGCCTGTGGCGAACAACACCACAGGCGCATCGTCATCGTCCTGCCAGGTGCAGGCACCAAAAGGCCCCTCCAGCGTCAACAGATCGCCAGCCTCAAGGCTGTCCAGGAGGGTCTCGGAAAAAAGCCCGCCGCGCACCCGACGAATCTGAAACACCAGGCGCCCATCGCCGTCGGCCGGCAGGTTGGCGATCGAGAAACAGCGCGAGTCGCCATCGACCAGGCGGAACTTGAGGTACTGGCCCGGCCGCACGGCCAGCGGCGTGTCCGGCATCACCACCAACTCAATGATGTCGGGGCTGAGGTCACGCTTGCTCAGCACCGTCGCCTCGACCACCAGCGCGGGGGTGTCCAGCGACCACCCGGGAATCTCCAGGCGCATGTCGGCGCAGGCGTGGCTTTGACACAAGAGCATTTCATTCGCTGCCAGCGGGTAGCACGGCGCGGGCGCGCCCGGCGCCAGCTGCTTGGCGCGGTAGTGGCCTTGCTTGACCACCACCTTGCACGAACCACACGCCCCGCGCCGGCACGAGAACGGCACAGACAGGCCGCTGGCGAGCATCGCGTCGAGCAACAGCTCATCGCCGGCTTCAAAGGTTTTCCCCGAGGGGACGAGTTCGATGACATGGCGTGTGTTCATAACAACCTCAGGGGTAAGTGAGGCTTGATTGTTGCGCTAGACTAGGCCCATTAAAACCTCCAGTTTTGGATACTTAAGATGGTCCAGATGCGTAAATGGCGCCCGCTCCTCAAGCTCGATGAGAGCACCACCCAGGCGTCCTATCGCAAGATTGCCGAAGGCTTGGTGCAGGCCATCCTCGAAGGACGGCTGCCGCCCGGCACGCTGCTGCCGGGCACACGGGAAATGGCGCAGATGCTCGACGTCAACCGCAAGACGGTGATCCTGGCTTACGAGGAAGCGTCGACCAAAGGCTGGCTGATCAGCGAGCCGCGCCGGGGCACGTTCGTCAATGCGCAATTGGCGCTAACGCCCGCGTCCAACCGCGCGCAGCACTCCTTTGCCCCGCCACTGCTGGCGCAGCCAGTGGTGCCGTATTTCGAGCAGAATGCCCAAGTCATCGCCCTGCAGCATCGGCATGACGCGCTGTTTTTCGATAACGGTGCCTGCGACCACCGCTTGCTGCCCCAGGCCGTTTTACACCGCTATTACCGCAATGCCCTGCGCAGCAGTTTTGCGTCCAACTCGGTGCGCTACGGCAGCGAGGGCACCGGCTATGAATTGCGTTGCGCGCTGGCAGAGATGCTGCGCAACAATCGCGGGCTGGCAGTCAGCGCCGAGAATATCTGCCTCACGCCCGGCACTCAGGTGTCGCTGTACCTGACGGCCAGCCTGCTGATCAAACCCGGTGATGTGGTGTTGGTGGAGCGTCTGAGTTACCCGCCGGCGTGGGAAATTTTCCGCAAGCTCGGCGCACATTTGATCACCGTCGACATGGACGATGAAGGCTGTCGCACGGACCACATCGAGCAGTTATGCCACGCACATGATGTAAGGATGATTTACCTTACGCCGCACCACCAGTTTCCCACCACGGTGAGCCTGCATGCGGCCCGTCGGCAACACCTGCTGGCGTTGGCGGCGCAGCACAATTTCTGCGTGATCGAAGAAGACTACGACCACGAATATCACTTCAACGGACGGCCCTATCTGCCGCTGGCCAGTGACGGCGCGCAACGCCATGTGATTTACATCGGCTCATTATCCAAGGCGTTGGGGTCGACGTTTCGTTGCAGTTATGTGGTGGCTCCGGCCAGCGTGATTGAGGTGCTGCAGAACAGCGCGGCACTGGTGGTAGGCGACACCGACGCGGTTGCACAAAAAATGCTCGCGGACCTGATCAATCAGGGGGAATTGAAGAAGCACCTGCGCCGTGTTTCGAAAGAATACGTGGCGCGTCGAGAGGTGCTGCAGAGCTGTTTGCACAGCGCATTTGGCGATCGAATCCAGGTGCGCGAGCCTGAAGGCGGCCTGGCCCTCTGGGTTCGCTTCCAGGATGAAACCGACGTCGATCAGTTGCTCGCCACAGCCCGGGGCCAGGGCGTGGTGGTGCGCAGTGCGCGTCAGTTTTCACCGCTGAATGTGCCGGAAAATGCCCTGCGCCTGGGGTTTGCCTCGCTTGATCGGGATGAGCTCCGGGAAGCCACGCTGCGGTTGGCGCGGGTGATGAGCAAGCGTTGATCACACGCATGCATCAACACCCGTTAGAGCGCGCCTTGGCCGCTGTTTTGAAGCCGGGCAAGGTCGGGAAACTCGAGCAACAGCGCCCGATTGCCGCGACCGATATGCTCCATCACCGCCAGCGTGATGAACTCGCGCACCATCCCGCTCGAGACGTAATACATCGCCCAGGCTTGTTCGGGCGTGCAGTGGCCGATCTGTTCTTCGATGTCCTTGTAAGCCTGGTATTCGTCCGGCTTCAAAACGTATGGGTTAGCCGCTTGGCGCATGATTTTTCTCCTCCCTGAAAACGCTGCGACAGCCCCTTGGTCTGCCGACGGCTAACGCTGGGACGCTATGGCCCCGTTCATACGCCGGCGCTGATCGACTTTCGTCGAGCGACTCCCCCATCATGCCTATGGAGCAATGCCTTGATGCGGTTCAGCAGTTGTTTTTCATTACCCAGTGACGTGAGACCGTGGGTGCATTGCGCCTTATAGGCCTCGACCATCTTTATCAGCGTCACTAATTGATGAGTGTCGGCTTTGGTTTCTTTGTAAATAGCCATGTAAGCCCTCTGCCAATAAAGATGAATGCCACGCGAGGTTACGTACCGCTCTTGACCTTGGTCCACACGCGCGTGCGGATTCGCTCCAACTTCAACGGTAGTGGTTCAAGCGGAACAAGTGTGGCAACCGTATGCTTGTCAGGATAAATCCAAGGGTTGTCGCGCAGCTTCTGCTCGACGAACTCAGTGGCGTCCTTGTTAGCGTTCGGGTACAGCGTGTGGTTCGAGCTCTTGGCAATCACTTGCGGTTCAAGCATGTAATTGATGAACGCCAGACCTTCCTTGGCATGGGGCGCATCTTTGAGCAGCACAAAGTTTTCCGACCACACCAACCCGCCCTCACGAGGCAGGCTGTAGGCAATTTTGCGCCCGGTGTTGTTTTTCTCATTGATGGCCTGCGCCGTCAGCGCCCCGCTCGCCCAGCCCACGACCACACAAATATTGCCATCGGCAAAGTCGGCGTCGGTTCTGGAAGAGTCGAAGTAGAGAATATAGGGACGGATTTTCAACAGCAGCGCCTGAGCCTTCTGGTAATCCTCAGGGTTCTGGCTGTTGCTCGGCAGGCCGAGGTAATGCAACGCGATCGAAATGACCTCGCTGGGCGAGTCGAGCATCGCCACGCCGCAGGACTTGAGCTTGCTGATGTTTTCTTCTTTAAAGATCAGGTCCCAGCTGTCCACCGGGGCGTTGTCACCCAACGCGGCTTTGACTTTATCAACGTCATAGCCAATCCCGGTGGTGCCCCACAGGTAAGGCACGGCGTAGCGGTTGCCCGGATCATTCACCGAAAGCAGCGCCAACATCTCTGGGTCGATATGGGAAAAGTTGCTCAGTTGGTCGCGGTCCAGCGGTGCAAGCACGCCCGCCTTGATCAGGCTTGGCAGGACATTGGAGGTGGCGACAACCACGTCATAGCCCGTGCGCCCGGCCATGACCTTGCTCTGCATGATCTCGGCGCTGTCGAAGGCATCCACGTGCATGCGCGCGCCGGTTTTTTGCTCGAATTCCTTGGGCGTCTCTGGCGCGATCAAGCCGAACCAGTTGTACAGATTCACCTGAGGTTGCGCCGCCGCAGCAGGCGCGCTGATACCTACACAGACAAGCGAGGCCAAAAAAATGGCTCGCAAATGTGATTGACTCATATAACTATCCTTGTCAAAACGACAGGCCTTCATGGCCTGCATCCGCTGGGAGGTGAATATACCCGGCGTCGTCTAATAGTAAATACCTACAAGTACTTAGCTCGCGCCTATGAACGCCTAACCCTAAAGGGGTAGAACATGTCACTCGACCTTCATAACCTGGCCTGGCACCGATCGGCCGGCAAGCTGATCATGGAGCTCAATCGCCCGGCTTTCTGGAGCTCGCTGGTTCGCGTGTTGAATGAATATGTGCAGATCGACAACTGGGTTGTCCTGGTTTTCAGCGATCAACAGGTCAACGTCATCAGCTTTACTGAAGTGGCCGATGCCGAGGAGGTGGATGCCCTGACTCAGCGCTACCTCAAAGGGCTGTACCTGCTGGACCCGTTCTACATTGCCAACCGGGAAAACCCGCAGAGTGGCTTTTTTCACTTGTCAGACATAGCGCCCGAGCACTTTCTGACGACCGAGTATTACCGTCAGTATTTCGCCCAGTACGTCTCGGTGGATGAGGTGCAGTACAACGTTCAGCTCGATGAGGACAGGACGTTGTGTATTTCATTCGGCAGTAACGTGCGCTACAGCCCGGAACAGATCACCACACTGGATATCATCAAGCCTTGGGTTTTGGCATTGATGCACCAGCGTATGTGCTTTGAGATCGACGTTGAAAAAAACCTCAATGAGACACCGCCCTGGTCGCAGGCAATTGTTCAACTGGGCAGCCAGATCACAACGCGTGAAAAGGACGTGCTCAAGTTGCTGTTGAGCGGGTTCTCCAACAAAGAAATCGCCGGCAAACTGTCCCTGTCGACAGAAACGGTGAAAGTGCACCGGCGCAATATTTACACCAAGCTGAACATCAAGTCCCAGTCCGAACTCTTTGCGCGTTTCTTCATGCCAAAACAGGAAGTCTACGCGGTGAACTGAAGGCGCGGCGCTCAGCCCGCCGCGCCGAGAAACGGCAGCGCGAGGAACAGCTTGATCACCACCGCATTGGTGATGTCGATGAAAAACGCCCCCACCATCGGCACCACCAGAAAGGCAATCTGCGAGGGACCAAAGCGCTGTGTCACCGCCTGCATATTGGCAATGGCGGTGGGTGTCGCGCCCAATCCGAAACCGCAATGCCCGGCCGCCAGCACCGCCGCATCGTAGTTGCTGCCCATCACCCGAAACGTTACGAAAATCGCGA
Organism: Pseudomonas sp. MF6747; assembly: GCF_963890955.1. Taxonomy (NCBI): domain Bacteria; kingdom Pseudomonadati; phylum Pseudomonadota; class Gammaproteobacteria; order Pseudomonadales; family Pseudomonadaceae; genus Pseudomonas; species Pseudomonas sp. MF6747. The sequence goes on along the minus strand of NZ_CAWPSZ010000028.1, from coordinate 18,303 downwards.
ACAGGGCCATCAACAGCGCCTGTGCCGCCAGCAGGATGACGATCGGCAACGCCAGCGCCGCCAGGTCCCAGAGCTTGAGCGACATCAAGGCAATCGCGAGAAACAACGACAGGCTGACATTACCCAGCAGCGACACTTCGCGCTCAAACACCTGATGCCAACCCAGCGCCGACAAGCCATTGCGCAGCACCACGCCGACAAACAGCACGCAGACAAAGGTGGGCAACTCGAAGGCGGTGCCTTGGATGACACCACTCAGGCACGTGCCAACCTGCAAGCTGATCGCCAACAGGGCCAGGGTTTCGATAAATGAAAACGAGGTGATCATGCGCTCCTGATCGGGGCGCTCAAAGCCTTTGGGCCGCCGCGGCTGCGAGTGTTCAACGCCAGGCACCTGGACACGCTTGATCAGCAGGCGCGCGACCGGGCCGCCAATCAAGCCCCCCAGCACCAAACCAAAGGTCGCCGAAGCAATTGCCAGTTCAGACGCGGAGGCCACGCCGTATTTCTCACTGAACACCGCGCCCCATGCGGCGCCCGTGCCGTGCCCACCCGACAGGGTGATGGAGCCCGCCAGCAAGCCCATCAATGGATCAAGCCCCAGCGCCTTGGCCAACGCGATCCCCATGGCGTTTTGCACCACCAACAGGGCCGTCACGACCAGCAGGAAAATACCCAGCACGCGCCCACCTCGCTTCAGGCTGGCGAAATCTGCGTTCAGGCCAATCGTGGCGAAAAACGCCAGCATCAATGGGGTTTGTAAGGAGGTGTCGAAGCGAACCTCGACATCCGCCAGCGCACGCAACGCCAGCAGCAATGCGGCAACCAACAGGCCGCCGGCTACCGGCTCCGGAATGCTGTAGACACGTAGAAAGCCAATCCGGGCCACCAGCCAACGGCCCAATAAAAGCACCAGGGAGGCAGCGACCAGGGTTGAATAGAAATCGAGCTGAAGCATCTGGACAGTCCTTTGAAGTAAACAAGGAAAAGGGGCTGGCCAGAGTAGAGACAGCGGAACAGGTACACAGCTACCCGACATTGATTACAGACTATTCCTACGTACATCAGCACATGGCCTACATGCGTGGTGTGTTTTGCCGGCAAAAAAGCGACACGAACAAAAACGCCGATCATCACTGATCGGCGTTTTCGTTAAATATGGAGCGGGAAACGAGACTCGAACTCGCGACCCCGACCTTGGCAAGGTCGTGCTCTACCAACTGAGCTATTCCCGCAAATGGCGTCCCCTAGGGGACTCGAACCCCTGTTACCGCCGTGAAAGGGCGGTGTCCTAGGCCACTAGACGAAGGGGACACGCTACTGAAACACATGGTGTGTATTTCAGTGCCCAGAGGCCTCATCCGAAGACTTGGTCCTGGTTTCACTCAATGCCGCCCGAGGGCAACACTGCTTAAAAATTGGAGCGGGAAACGAGACTCGAACTCGCGACCCCGACCTTGGCAAGGTCGTGCTCTACCAACTGAGCTATTCCCGCATATGGCGTCCCCTAGGGGACTCGAACCCCTGTTACCGCCGTGAAAGGGCGGTGTCCTAGGCCACTAGACGAAGGGGACACACGTACAACATTCACTCCCTACCGCGTTTCGCTGTGTGCTTTACGCTGTAAGTGGCGCGCATTCTATGGATGGATTGAAAGGTCGTCAACCCCCAAGGATAAATTTATTTAAATCAATGACTTCGCCCTGCTTTCCAGGGCTTTGCGGGCATTGTGCCCGTGCGGGCTTTGACGCCTATATTCTGGCGCCCGACAAGGCGCTATAGTTCGCCCAGGCAAATGATGGCAATGTGCATCCACGCAGGGAACGCTTACCTATATAGCAGAAACTACCTGGGCAACTGGTCGAACAATCCTATCCGTCGGATGGCCCAGTCACTACACTCCACAGCAAACCCTATAAAGAGGTCACACCGGTGACACCACTCATGATCACCCTGCTGGTAATAGCCGGGATCGTAATACTGATCGCCATTGGCTACATGAACCACGTGGTGGAAAACAACAAACTGGAAAAGCAGCGCACCGAAATCGAGCTTAACGATCGGCTGCGTCGTTGCGGTGAGATCACCGAGACGTTCCCCGGCCAGTTGATGACCCCGAAACTCAAACTGTTGCTGACTCGCCTGGAACTCAACGTCACCCAGCGCCTGTTGCACCTCAAAAAATCCAGCGCACCGCTCAAGGCACGTGTCGCTGAGCTGAACGCGCTGATCGGTCAGGGCGAATCGATCCCGGTGACCAACCCGCCCGCGCCGATCCAGACCGAAGCCAAGGCCAAGGACGTGCGTTTCCTGCTCGAGGCGCTGCACGGTCAAGTGACCCGTGCGGCCCAGGACGGTTTCCTGCCGACCAACGAAGCCAAGCACTGGATCAAGGAAATTCGCCATATCCTGGTGTTGCTGCACATTGAGTTCTTCAACAACCTGGGCCAGCACGCCCTGCAACAAGGCCAGCCTGGCCAGGCACGCCTGGCGTTCGAGCGTGGCGTGCAGTACTTGCGCAAACAGCCGGAGCCGGTGCTCTACAGTGCACAACTGCAATTGCTGGAATCGCAACTGGCCCGCGCCAACTCCACGGTGCTGACCAACAGCAAGCCGGCCGAAGACGAAGTCAACGAACTGACCGAAGGCCTGAAAGTCGTCGACGCCGACGCCGAATGGAAGAAGAAAGTCATCTACGACTGATCGCCTGCCCCATGTGGCGACCCCGGGTCGCCACATGCCATCACTTTGCACCTATCCCCCCGCCCCCGACTAGCGTAAAAAAGTGCCCCTCACTCCGTGAAGTTAGAGGCCTGCTATGCCTGTTGCCGTGATTGATGGACAACCGCTGCACTATGTCGACCAGGGCTCCGGCCCGGTCGTCCTGCTGGGTTCGAGTTACCTGTGGGACCGCGACATGTGGGCCCCGCAAATTGAAGCCCTGTCGCAACAGTACCGCGTGATCGTGCCGGAACTGTGGGGCCACGGTGAGTCCGGCCCGCTGCCGAAGCAAACCCGCTCCCTTGACGACCTCGCGCGTCAGGCCCTGGCGCTGCTGGATCAGCTGGATATCGCGCAAATCAATCTGGTCGGCCTGTCGGTCGGCGGCATGTGGGGCGCGCGCCTGGCGTTGCTGGCACCGGCGCGCATCAACAGCGTGGTGCTGATGGACACCTACCTGGGCGCCGAGCCCGACGCCACGCGCCAGTATTACTTCTCGCTGTTCAAGATGATCGAGGACGCCGGCGCCATCCCCGAGCCGTTGCTGGATGTGGTTGCACCGATTTTCTTCCGCCCCGGCATCGACCGCGAGTCGGCCCTGTACCAGGATTTTCGCAAGGCGTTGCAGGCCTTACCCAAAGAGCGCCTGCTGAACAGCATCGTGCCACTGGGCCGCCTGATCTTCAGTCGCGAGAACATTCTGGACCAGTTGCCCCACCTGGACTCGGACACCACGCTGGTGATGTGCGGCGAGCAGGACAAGCCGCGGCCGCCCGCAGAATCACAGGAAATGGCTGAACTGATTGGCTGCAGCCTCACGCTGATTCCCGACGCGGGGCATATCTCGGCCCGGGAAAACCCGGACTTCGTCAATGAAGCGCTGCTGACCTTCCTCGCCAACCACGCCTGATTGGCGCCCTGCCCTTTGTTCGCGGCTGACCCGCCGCGATCAAAGGCGGAAGTGCCCCACCATGCCCTTGAGCTCCGCGCCCAACTGCGCCAGCTGGATACTCGACGCGGCATTGCCCTGCATGCTCAACGCCGACTGATCGGCGCTCGCACGAATGCTGGTCACACTGCGATTGATCTCTTCGGCCACCGAGCTTTGCTCCTCGGCCGCCGCGGCAATCTGCTGATTCATTTGCTGGATCAATGACACCGCCGCGGCAATGCTGCCCAACGCGCTCTCCGTTGACAGCGCATCGCTGACCGCCAACTTCACCAGCTCGCCGCTCTGCTGAATCTGCTGCACCGACGACTGCGCCGCGCTGCGCAACGTACTGACCAGACGCTCGATTTCCTCGGTCGATTGCTGCGTGCGCTTGGCCAACGCCCGCACTTCGTCGGCCACCACTGCAAACCCTCGGCCCTGCTCGCCGGCGCGGGCCGCTTCGATGGCGGCGTTAAGCGCCAGCAGATTGGTTTGCTCGGCCACGCTTTTGATCACGCCCAGTACCGTGCCGATATTCTGGATTTCCGCGCTCAGGCTTTCGATACTCGCGCTGGCACTGGTGCTGGAGGACGCGAGCAATTCAATCCGTTGCAGGCTCTGGCGCACCACTTGCTGACCGCTGTCGACCTTGTCGTCGGCGGTCTGCGCGGCTTGCGCGGCCTCTTCGGCGTTACGCGCCACGTCGTGCACCGTGGCGGTCATCTGGTTCATTGCCGTGGCAACCTGTTCGGTTTCTTCTTTTTGGCTGCTGACTTCAACATTGGTCTGCTCAGTGACGCTGGACAGTGAATGCGCCGAACTGGCCAATTGCTCGATGCCCGCTTGCAGCCCACTGACCATCTGGCTCAGGCCGCTGCCCATTTGCTGCATCGCCTGCATCAACTGGCCGATTTCATCGCGGCGGCTGACTTCCATCCACCCGCTCAAGTCGCCGGACGCAATCTGCTGGGCCACGGCGATCACAGTGCGCAGTGGCGCCACGATCAACCGGGTGATCACCCACGCCGCGATCAAGCCCACCAGCAGCGCGAGGGCCGAGGAGCCCATGATCAACACCGCGCTTTTCTTCAATTGCGCCTGCATGGACTGGTCTTCGGCGTCGTACGCCTGGTTGACCCGGCTAACCACTTGGTCGGCGCGGTCATGCAACTGCTTGTAGACGATTTTTTCCTGGGCCAGCAGCCCGGTGTACTCGCCGAGTTTTTCGCTGAATGCGGCGATATGCCCGGAGACTTCATTGAGCACGGTCTGGTAACCCGCATCCTTGACTGAGGTTTTCAGCTGTTCGACTTGCGCCAGGGCCTGATCGGCCTGTTCGATCTTGCCTTGATCGGCGTTGTCGGCATCGGCCTTGCGGCTCTGATCCAGGCGCACGCGCGCTTCATTCATGGCTTGCAACATCAACCGCGAGACCTGGCTGACCTGCCCGGCCTGCTCGATAAACTCGGCGCCATCCTTACCCTGGCTTTCCTTCAGGCCATAGGCGCCGTCGTCGGCCAGGCCGGCCTGCAACACATCGAGGTTATTGGCCACACTGGACACCGACCAACTGGCCATTTCCAGCGCCAGGTCCTTGGTCTGGGTCAGTTCGACAAACTCGTCGAATGCCTTGCGATACGCCGCCAACGCCTGCTCGACATCGCCCATCACCGGCACATTCGTGGCTGACCGGGCCTTGAGGCTGGCGGCCATCGCCGCCAGTGCATCGACACTTTCGTGCAGGGCATCGACAGACTTAGGGTCGGCGTGCAGCGCGTAGTCCTGCTCGATCAGACGCACCTTGAGCAAGCCGCTGTTGAGCGATGACATGGCCTTGAGGCCTTCAAAACGCTGGCCAACGGTTTGCAGCGACCACACGCCAATGGCCGCCACCAGCGCCGTCAACAGCAGCACCAGGGCGAAACCCAAGCCCAGTTTCTTCGCCATACCAAGGTTGGCGAAACGTCGTTGCACGCCTGAAATCATTGCACTTGAATCCTCTTGCAACGGCAGATGCCATCGAGCCTGGTTTCCATGCAGCGAGATTCGCAACGACGAGCCAACGGCACAAGACGTTGGCGCCACAATAATGGCAAAAAGCTACATACCCGTCGTTTTCAGAATGGTCGAGGTCGATCTGGCAGGCCCCATGGCACGGAACAACGCCAGCGCCCGCTGATCAGCAGCATAGGCCACGTTGATGCGCAGCCAGTCGCTGTGCTCGCCCTTGGGATTGAACAGCGCTCCCGGCGACAACAACACACCGAGCCGTCGGGCACAGGCCTGCAACCGTGAATGATCGTCCCTGCCGGGCCGGGCCCACACAAACATGCCCCCCGCGGGCACGGCGAACACCTCCCACTCCTCATCCTCCAGCACCTGCAGGGTTGCGGCCATTTGCGTGTTCAAGCGCTTGCGCAGGCGCTGCACCCACTTACGGTAGGTGCCATTGGCCAGCAGCGTGGCCAGCACCGCCTCGGCAAACCGCGAAGTGCCGATGCCTGTCAGCGTTTTGAGCGTCACCATGGGCGCAATAATCGCCGCGCTGGCGCTGAGATACCCCACGCGCAAGGCACTGCTGAGGGTCTTGGAAAAACTCGAAATATAGATTACCCGACCGTCATGGGGCAGCGCCGACAGCCGTGTGCAACTGGCGTGCTGCAAGTCGCCGTAGACGTCCTCTTCGACAATCAGGAAGTTCTCGCTGCTCGCCAATTGCAGCAGGCGCTCGGCCACGGCACGGCACAGGCTGGTGCCAGTCGGGTTGTGATACAGGCAGTTGATGAACAGGCATTTGGGCCGATGGCTTTTCAGCAGCGTCTCCAACACCGGGATATCCGGGCCACCCAGCGTGCGCGGGACGTGCAGCAGCTTGACGCCATGGCGCTCCAACTGACGGTAGAGGTTGGCATACCCGGGCGTCTCGACCACCACCGTATCGCCGGCCTTGAGCAACGTCCGTATGAGCAGGTCTTGTGCATGGCTGGCGCCATGGGTGGTGAGAATGCAGTCGAGACTGCTGGGCACTTTCATCTGCGTCAGGCGCTTGAGCAGTTGCTCACGCAGCGCCGGCAACCCCAGCGGCGTGCTGTAGCTGAACAGCCCGGCGGTGTCGGTGCGGCTGACCTCGCGTATGGCGTAACAAATATCATCGCTTTCGCGCCAGGCGTCCGGCAGCCAGCCGCAGCCCAGTTTCAACTCGCCCAACGGGCCATCGACGTAGGCGCCCCAGCCCAGCTCGGCGCCTTCATACCAGTGGCTTTCAAGGGAAACCGGCGGTTGGGCCACTACAAACCCCGAGCCCTGTTTTGCCACCAACACCCCCTGCGCCACCATTCGCTCAAAGGCTTCGATGACGCTGGATTGACTGAGCAGGTTGTCGAGGGCCAATTGCCGGATGGACGGCAAGCGCGTGCCCGGGCTTGCCCCGCTTGTGCGAATCCATTGCGCCACCGCGCTGACGATTTGCTGCACCACCGGTACAAGGGCCTGTCGATCGATGCCTAAATCCATGAGCCCCTCACTTCAACTGTCTGTTATTCAACCCCAAACAGTTAAGCACAGAAGCCGGGTTCGACCTGCCGCCGAAATTTATTAAAGTATTGATTTTATTGAATTATTTACCTACTGATACACATTCTGACGAGGCCTTGTGCCAGCCCTGGAAACGCCCCACAGCGCCCCTCGCCTTTTCGAATATGCAGTGGCGCCGAGTCCTAGATCGCCGTCGCGCCACCGTCCACCGCCAACGCCTGGCCCGTGGTGAACGCGGCACCGTCGCTGCACAGGTACAGCACCGCACTGGCGATTTCCTCGACTTTGCCGATGCGCCCGACCGGGTGCATGGCCGCGGCAAACTCTGCCTTGCGCGGGTCGGCTTCATAGGCACGCCGGAACATGTCGGTGTCGATCACCGCTGGGCACACCGCATTCACGCGGATTTTCTTTTTCGCGTACTCGATGGCCGCCGATTTGGTCAAGCCGATCACGGCATGTTTGGACGCCGCATAAATGCTCATCTTCGGCGCCGCCCCCAACCCCGCCACCGAGGCGGTGTTGACGATCGCCCCGCCGCCTTGGGCCAGCAGCAGCGGCAACTGGTGCTTCATGCACAGCCACACGCCCTTGACGTTAACGCCCATGATCGCGTCGAACTCATCCAGGCTGCCGTCGGCCAGCTTGCCCTTCTCGATCTCGATCCCGGCATTGTTGAAGGCGTAGTCCAGCCGACCATAAACGGCGACGGTCTGCGCCATCAACTGCTGCACGTCCGCTTCCAGCGTGACGTTGCAGCGCACGAACAACGCCTCGCCGCCCGCCTGTTGAATCAGCGCGACGGTGCTCTCGCCGCCCGCCACGTCCAGGTCGGCAACCACCACTTTCAAGCCTTCGGCGGCAAATGCCAGCGCGGTGGCGCGGCCAATACCGGCGGCGGCGCCGGTGACCAGGGCGACCTGGCCGGAAAACGTCATGCTCATGGGGATGTCCTGTGGGGAAAATAGCCGTGGGCCGAGTCTAGCCAACCGCAGGACGGGTGCGTCAGCACTATCAGAAGGCCGGTTGGCTGTGTATGAATCGCAGTGATAAGGCCTCCCGTCTCACTATCAGCCAGGCCTATCGGCGGGCATTCGCGCCTCTCGGACAACCTTGCTCTCAGGCCGTTAGGGGTCTATCACTTGGGGTTCACTTCTAAAGAGTCCTTTGCCATGACTGCCCAGACCAACCGCCAGTTCCTGCTCGCCAAACGCCCGGTCGGCGCGGCGACACGGGAGACCTTCACCTATCAGGAAGTGCCGGTGGGCACGCCAGGGGATGGGCAAGTGCTGGTGCACAACGAATACCTGTCCCTGGACCCGGCCATGCGTGGCTGGATGAACGAGGGCAAGTCTTACATTCCGCCCGTCGGCATTGGTGAAGTGATGCGCGCACTGGGTGTGGGCAAGGTGATTGCGTCGAACAACCCGAAATTTGCAGTGGGTGATTACGTCAATGGCGCGCTGGGCGTGCAGGATTACTTCCTCGGCGAACCGCGCGGCTTCTATAAAGTGGACCCCAAACTCGCGCCGCTGCCGCGCTACCTGTCCGCGCTCGGCATGACGGGCATGACCGCCTACTTCGCCCTGCTCGAAACGGGCGCGCCCAAGGCCGGCGAAACCGTGGTGATCTCCGGCGCCGCCGGTGCGGTGGGCAGCATTGCCGGGCAAATTGCCAAGATCAAAGGCTGCCGCGTGGTCGGCATCGCCGGCGGCGCCGACAAGTGCAAATTCCTCGTGGATGAATTGGGCTTCGACGCAGCCATCGACTACAAAAGCGAAGACGTGCCAGCCGCCCTCAAGCGCGAATGCCCTAAAGGCGTGGATGTGTATTTCGATAACGTCGGCGGCGACATCCTCGACGCGGTGCTCAGCCGCCTCGCATTAAAGGCGCGGGTGGTGATTTGCGGTGCCATCAGCCAGTACAACAATAAAGAAGCCGTGAAAGGCCCGGCCAACTACTTATCGTTGCTAGTCAATCGCGCGCGAATGGAAGGCTTTGTGGTGATGGACCATGCGGCGAACTTTGCCGCAGCCGGGCAGGAGATGGCCGGCTGGATGGCGCAGGGCAAGCTCAAAAGCAAGGAGGATATTGTCGAGGGGCTGGAGACGTTCCCGGAAACGCTGATGAAGCTGTTCAACGGCGAGAACTTTGGGAAGTTGATTCTAAAAGTTAACTGACCACGGTGGATCGAAATGTGAGAGCGGGCTTGCTCGCGAATGCGGAGTGTCAGTCACCGGATGTGTGTCTGATACACCGCTTTCGCGAGCGAGCCCGCTCCCACATTTTAGCTCAGCGATATTCAGGCGATTTCGGCGACAACTGCGGCCAACGCCTTCGCCGGATCGGCCGCCTGGCTGATCGGGCGACCGATCACCAGGTAGTCCGAGCCCGCGTCCAAGGCCTGACGCGGCGTCAGGATGCGGCGCTGGTCATCCTGGGCACTGCCCGCCGGGCGAATGCCCGGGGTGACCAGTTGCAGCGACGGGTGAGCGGTCTTCAAGGCCTGGGCTTCCAGCGCCGAGCACACCAGGCCATCAAGCCCTGCCTTCTGCGCCAGCGCCGCCAGGCGCAATACCTGCTCCTGAGGTTCGATATCCAGGCCGATGCCGGCCAGGTCCTCGCGCTCCATGCTGGTCAGCACGGTCACACCAATCAGCAGCGGTTTCGGGCCGCTGCGCTGTTCCAGCACTTCACGGCAGGCAGTCATCATGCGCAGGCCGCCGGAGCAGTGCACATTGACCATCCACACGCCCATCTCAGCCGCGGCCTTGACTGCCATGGCGGTGGTGTTGGGGATGTCATGGAATTTCAAATCGAGGAACACTTCGAAGCCTTTGTCACGCAGGGTGCCGACAATTTCGGCGGCGCAACTGGTGAACAGTTCCTTGCCGACCTTGACCCGGCAAAGCTTGGGGTCCAACTGGTCAGCCAGCTTCAGTGCGGCGTCACGAGTGGGGTAATCCAGGGCGACGATGATAGGAGTCTGGCAGACGGACATTGGAATGGGCTCTCAGGCAAGTCGAAATCGGCGCGGATTGTAGCGCAAGCGGCGCCGTTGCGGGATCCGATGATCGGTAAAATACTGATCGAGCGCCCGTGACCCGGCATTTAGAGCAATTGTGTCAAGGCTGATACATTCACGACATGCCCTCAACACGCACCACGTCTAGCCTCGCGCACATGACCGCCCGTCCAGCACTTCCAGCCATGGAGCTGGGCGCCTATGCTGACAGCAACAACCCAGGCAGATGATCGCACTATGCATACCCCTACCGTCTCTGTAAACGAAGAGCAAAAAGGCGCGGTGATCGCCGAAGACAAGCGCTGGAACACCCGTGCGCTGATCGTCGATGACGACCTGCCGATCCGTGAACTGCTGATCGACTACCTGGCACGTTTCAATATTCTCGCCATCGGCGTCACCGACGGCACGGCCATGCGCGCGGCCATGCAAGCCGAAACCTTTGATGTGGTGGTGCTCGACCTGATGTTGCCGGGCGAAGACGGCCTGTCGCTGTGCCGCTGGCTGCGCACCGAATCGGACATCCCGATCCTAATGCTCACCGCGCGCTGCGAACCCACCGACCGCATCATTGGCCTGGAGCTGGGCGCCGATGACTACATGTCCAAACCCTTCGAACCGCGCGAGCTGGTAGCACGTATCCAGACCATCCTGCGCCGGGTGCGCGATGACCGCACCGAGCAACGCGCCAACATCCGTTTCGACAACTGGCGCCTCAACAGCGTACTGCGCCAGCTGGTAGCGGACGACGGCCTGGTGGTGCCGCTGTCGAATGCCGAGTTTCGGTTGTTGTGGGTGTTTATCGAACGCCCACGCCGCGTGCTGAGCCGTGAGCAATTGCTGGATGCCGCCCGTGGCCGCTCCATCGAGGCGTTTGATCGCAGCATCGACTTGCTGGTGTCGCGCCTGCGCCAGAAACTGGGTGATGACCCCAAGGCACCGCAGTTGATCAAGACTGTCCGCGGCGAAGGCTACCTGTTTGACGCGCGGGATATCGGCTGATGCGCGCCACCTTCAATACGCTGTTCGGCAGGCTGTTCGGCGTATTGCTGGTGGCCATTGTGCTGGCCCACGTGCTGGCGTTCTTTTGGTTTCACCACTACGGCCCGCCACCGCCGCCGCCTCAGGAAACCTTTGTCGAGCAGCCGGATGGAACGATGAAGCCGCTGCCCAAGCACCATCGCTCCTGGTTCGGCGGCCCGGTGGTACCACTGACGTTTCAATTTATCTCGCTGATCATTGCCGCCTGGTATGGCGCCAAACTGCTGAGCCGGCCGATCCAGCGCCTGAGCGCAGCCGCCGAACGCTTGAGCCTCGACCTCGACAGCCCGCCACTTAACGAGTCCGGGCCTCGCGAGGCGCGGCAGGCTGCATCGACCTTCAACCTGATGCAAAAACGCATTCGCGAGCAAGTCAGCCAGCGTGCACGCATGCTCGGCGCCGTTTCTCACGACCTGCGCACCCCACTGTCACGCCTTAAGCTGCGCCTGGAGCAGATCGAAGACACCAAGTTGCAAGGTCAGATGCGCCAGGACCTGGACGACATGATCGGCATGCTCGACTCCACCCTGAGTTACTTGCACGAGCAGCGCACCAGCGAAACCCGGCACTGGCTCGACGTGCAGGCGCTGGTCGAATCCCTCAGCGAAAACGCCCAGGATCAAGGCTCCGATGTGCAGTTCGCGGGCAATTGCGCGCCCTTGCAGGTGCAGCCGATGGCACTGCGCTCGTGCCTCAACAACCTGATCGACAATGCCTTGCGTTATGCCGGTACGGCGCGGGTGGAGCTGAGCGACAGCCGCGAAGCCTTGATCATCCGTGTGATCGACCACGGGCCGGGGATTGCCGCGGATAAACGCGAGGCCGTATTCGAACCGTTCTTTCGCCTGGAAGGCTCACGCAACCGCAACTCCGGCGGCGTCGGCCTGGGCATGACGATTTCCAAGGAAGCGGTGGAACGCCTCGGCGGCAGCCTGAGCCTGGAGGAAACCCCAGGCGGCGGCCTGACCGCCGTGATGTGGTTGCCGAGGGCTTAAAGGGGTTTGTCTTCGCGACGCACTTGCGCCTGGGTCGCGCTCCAATCCGTCAGCAGGCTGTAGGCCACCGCCAGCAAGGTCGGGCCGATAAACAAACCGATAAAGCCAAAGGCGATCAACCCGCCAAACACGCCCAGCAGCACAATCACCAGCGGCAGGTTGCCGCCGCGGCTGATCAGGTACGGCTTGAGCACGTTGTCGACGCCACTGATGATGAACGTGCCCCACACACCGAGAAACACCGCATAGGTGTAATCGCCCTTCCAGGCCAGCCAGGCCGTGGCCGGGATCCATATCAGCGGCGGCCCCATGGGGATCAGGCTGAGCAGGAAGGTAACGATGCCCAGTACCAACGCGCCCGGCACACCGGCGATCAGGAAACCGATCAGCGCCAGCAGGGCCTGAGCGGCGGCGGTACCGATTACGCCGTTGACCACGCGTTGCACGGTGCCGGCCACCAACTCGATGTAGTAACCGGCACGGTCGCCAATCAAGCGTTCCAGCAGGCGATGCACGAACGTCGCCAGGCGCGGCCCGTCGCGGTAGAAGAAAAACACGAACACCAGGCTCAGGGTCAGTTCGAGAATACCGCCACCGATCTGCGCGCTGCGCGCCAGCAACCAGTTGCCGACCTGGCCCAGGTACGGCTTGATGCTGACCATCAACGCCGCGCCCTGCTGGTCGATGCTGTCCCAGGTCGCCACCAGGCGCTCGCCGACAAAGGGGATCGAGCCCAGCCAGGTCGGCGCGGCAGGCAGGCCGTCAACCTGGATATCCTTGATCAGGCTCACGGCGTCGCGCACATGGTCGGCCAGGTTGAACCCCAGCCACACCAGTGGCACCGCCACCAGCAACATCCAGCCCAGGGTCAGAATGCCCGCCGCCAGGGATTCCCGGCCGCCCAGCCAGCGGGTCAGCAAACGCATCAGCGGCCAGCTGGCAAACGCCAGCACCGCGCCCCAGAACAGCGCCGACCAGAACGGCGCCATCACCCAGAAGCTGGCACCAAACAACACCAGCAGCAGGATTTGCACCAGTAGGCGATCGTTATTGAGCATCGGGTATCTCGAGAATAAGGCTGTAGGAAGAGAGCTTAGGCGAACGGCGCGGGTCCGTTCGCCCTGTTGCGGGTCAGCGTATCAGATGCAGGTGCAAACCCTTAGCGTCACCGGTGCCGGTTTCCATGCGCGCGGCGCGTACGCCGCTGTCGATCAGGCCCTGGCGCCAGGCTTCGGCGGTCGGCCCGGTCAAGCTGACGCGCAAGGTGGCGTCGAGGTTCAAGCCACGCGAAATCAGGGTCAGCCAAGTGGCGTCGGGCTCGGCGCCCAACGCCGGGAAGTCCAGTTCGCCGGTGCTTTTCAACTCACGCAGCAAGGTGGCCGAGGTAGGCAGCAAGTCCCCCAGCGCGCTGGCATCGAGCTGTTCAACATGCAAATAGGCGCGACGGTTGCCGCGCGTGATGCCGTACAGCGCTACCAGGGAATTGTCCTGCGGCGCCGCCAGACGCAGCAGCAGGTATTCCTGCTGCCCATCGGCGCCGACCAGTTTGGCGTTGCCGAACACTTCGTTGGCCCACAGGCTGCTTTCGCCGCAATCGCGAGCCTGGCACCAGAACAACAGCTGCGCGCCCTTGGCCTGCAACGCTTCGCGCGTCGCGGTAAATGCGGCACTTGAAGTGTGCTCAGCGGGCAGCTCATAGGTGATGGCGGTGGTCTGGCCACGCGCTGTGGCTTGGCCTTCGTAACGCAGTTGGCCGCTGATCTTGCGGATCGCGCCCATCGGGTAGATGCGTTCCTTTGCTTCAGCGGGGCGGTAATCGACGATTTGCGCATCGGCCTGACGGGCCACGGCCGGTAAATCCTGGCTTCCCGGCAGGTCCGCGGCGAACACCAAGGGGCTGAAACAGCACAGCCCGAGGGCACGGATACATCCTTTGCGCAGGCTCATCGGATCGGTAAGCCCTGGCCATTGGAGGTCGCAGCAGTGTTCATAGCGTTCATGGTTGACTCCCTTTCAATCCGCCCAGCCTCGGCAGTTGCCCGCGTCAAGTCAAGGCGCGTGGAAGAACCGATTGAAACAGTCTGCAACAAGGAGCGCGCCGGGCTCATCATTAAGGTGTAAATGATGGCCGCCGGGCAGCGTGTTCACCGTAAAAGGTAGCTGAGAAAGCAATTCTGGATGTTTCGCCAGCATGCCGTCAGCCGCGACCACCAACTGTGTAGGGCAACCCACGCGTCGCACGAAAGCCATCGCCTGCTCATCGGTCAGGCGCATCGGCGAGGCGAGCGTCAGGCGACTGTCCGTACGCCAGGTGTAACCTCCCGGCACCGGCATCAAACCGCGCTGGGCCAACAGCTCGGCGGCTTCGCGACTGACCGCCACCACGCCTTTCATGCGTGCTTCCACGGCGCGATCCAGCGAGGTGTAGACCGGTTTGCGCTTCTCTTGCAGGTTCAGTTGCGCCTGCAGCGCCATGCCCAACCGCTCGGCGGCGCTCTCGCCCGCGGCGGTGGGCGGGACCACGCCGTCGATCAACCCCAGGTGCGTGACACGTTCCGGCAAGGCGCCGGCCAACACCAGCGAGACGATGGCGCCGAGGGAGTGGCCAAGTAATGCAAAACGTTTCCAGCCCAGCTGTTCGGCGACTTGCAGTACATCAAAGACGTAATCCCACAGGGCATAACCGGCGCCGACAGGACGGTGCGCCGAATGCCCATGACCGGCCATGTCCAACGCGACGATACGCAAACCATGCAGCTTCGGCGCCAGCCGCGCAAAGCTGTTGGCGTTGTCCAGCCAGCCATGCAGGGCGATCACCGGCAAACCGTCTTCGGGACCAAAAAGATGCGCCGCCAACTCGATGTGCGGCAGGCTCAGGCGGACTTCTTCGACGGGCATGCTCATGCGCAACTGCGCTCGCGGGCTGCCCAGCGGGAAAACAGGTTCTTGATCAAGGTCGCGGTGTCCTGCGGGCGTTCGAGGGGAAACATATGGCCGCCGGGCATGGTGAGCATTTCGCCCATCGGCAGGCGGTCGACGCCGCTGGCATGGTGGCGCATCACCACGCGGCTTTGGCGGCCGCGCACCACCGCCAACGGCACCTTCAGCTGACGAACCTGGCCAGGGCTGGTGTGAGGCACGCCGCGGTAGATGCTGATTTCAGTGGCCGGATCAAAGCGCAGACGCAGGCGGTCGCCCACCTGTTGCAAGCCATGTTGCAAGTACGCGTCAAAGCATTCCGGGTCGAACCCGCGAAACAGCGTCTTGCCGGCAAAGTAGCTGCGCGCCGCCTCCAGGTCGGTAAATTCTTCACGGCGGCCCAGCGTACGCCCGGCCGGCGTCAGGCGGTCGATAAAGCCGAAACGCTTGGCGGCACGGATCACCCAGCGGTCAGCGCGGGTCAGTACCGGCGAATCGAGCATCACCACGCCGCGGTACAGCTGCGGACAGCGCATGGCGGCGTGCAAATGCAACACGCCGCCCAGGGAATGGCCCACACCCCACACCGGTTCCGGCTGCAACTGCAGATGGTGGATCAACTCGTCCACCAGGTTCTGCCAGTTGTCGTCCACCGGAAACCTGGGGTCGTGACCGTGTTGCGGCAGGTGAGCCACGGCATATTCCGGGGCCAGGGCGGCAAACAACTTGCCGTAAGTGGCCGAAGGAAAGCCATTGGCGTGGGCAAAAAACACGTGCTGCGACATACCGGATCCATCTGCAAAAACAGAAGTTGATTGTCACCATGCCCGGCCGTTACAGCAATGACTGTAACCGCCAGGAATGATGACACTCACGCCACGCCTATCGCGCCGGCGGGTTCTCGCCCAGCGGTACCACGGCCATGGTCAGGCGCGACACGCAGCTGGCTTTGCCCTCATCGCTGGTCAAGCGAATGTCCCACACTTGAGTGGTCCGGCCGATATGGATCGCCCGGGCCACCGCCGTGACGCGCCCGCTGCGCACGCCGCGCAGGTGGTTGGCATTGACCTCCAGGCCCACGCAATAAAACTTGCTGGCATCGATACACAGGTAAGCCGCCATGGACCCGACGCTTTCAGCCAGCACCACCGACGCACCGCCGTGCAGCAGGCCGTAGGGTTGATGGGTGCGATGGTCGACCACCATGCTGGCGGTCAGGGACTCGTCGTCGAAGCTTTCGAAGCGGATGTCCAGCAGCTCACCGATGGTGTTTTTCTGGATCGCGTTGAGTTGCTCGATATTCGGTTGGGTGCGCCACAAACTCATGAAGTTGTCCTTATTAGTTTTATTACGACCCTAATCCTGCCACACAATGGCTTCGTTGCGCGCGCTCCAAACCGCAAGCTCGGCACCGTAGGTCGACTCGATCACCGTGCGTTTGATCTTCAGGGTCGGCGTGAGAAAGCCGTTTTCCACCGCCCAACTGTCTTTTACCACCACCAGCTGGCGCAAGCGTTCATGTTTATCCAGTGCCTGGTTGACCTGTTCCAGCCAGCGTTCGAGGCTGCTGCCCAGGGCGTGTCGGTCCTGAGGCCCGGCGGACAACACGCACAGGCCGATCGGCGCAGTCAGGCCATCGCCCACCACACACACTTGCTCAATGCGTGCATGTTCGGCCAGGCGGTTTTCAATCGGTGCCGGGGCCACGTATTTGCCCTTGCTGGTCTTGAAGATTTCCTTGAGCCGCCCGGTCAGGCGCAGGCGGCCGTCGGCATCCTGCTCGCCTTTGTCGCCGGTACGCAGGAAGCCATCATCGGTCAGGGTCTCGGCGGTTTTCTGCGGGTCCTTGAAGTAGCCGAGCATGGTCGCGCCGCTGCGCACCTGCACCTCGCCCGACGTGTCGATGCGCACCTCAACGCCAGGGCATGGCAGGCCGATCCAGCCGAGCCTCTGCTGGCCGGGCCGACACACATGGGAATAGCCACAGCTTTCGGTCATGCCATACACCTCCAGCACATCCAGCCCCAGGCGCTGATACCAGCGCAGCAAGGCCTCGGGTACAGGCGCCGCACCGGACAGCGCAATGCGCAGGGCATCCAGGCCCAAACCCGCGAGGACTTTATGGCCGACTCGTTTGCCGATAAACGGCAGGCTTAGCAGGGTGTCGAGGCGCTTTTGCGGGATCTTGCTGTAGACGCCCATCTGGAACTTGGTCCAGATCCTCGGCACGCCGAACAGCGCCGTTGGCCGTGCCCGACGCAGATCCGCCAGAAAGGTATCGAGGCTCTCGGCGAAATACACGGTTTGCCCGGTGTAGATCGAGGCCAGTTCCACGAACATGCGCTCGGCCACATGGCACAGCGGCAGGTAGGACAGCAATCGGTCGCCCTCCCCCAGGCCAAACAACTCGGTGCCACGGGTGGCGGCAAAACCCAGGGCGCCAAAGGTTTGCATCACGCCCTTGGGCAAGCCGGTGGTGCCGGAGGTGTAGACGATGGTGGCCAGGCTTGAGGCGCCAGGTTCGGGATTGTCCTGGATCGGCGAGCAGGCTTGCAGGTCGGCCCAGCGGTAATCGAAGTCGCCGACCGGGCACAGGGGCAGGCTGATGGTCGGCAGCCCGGCGGGGATACCCGGCGCCATCGCAGGCCAGTCGTCCAGCTTGCCGATCAATACCAGCGCCGCCTCGGAATGGGTCAGCACATGGCCAACGGAGTCGGCGGTGAGGTTGGGGTACAGCGGCACCGAGACATGCCCGGCCATCCAGATCGCGAGGTCGGCGATGATCCAGTGCGCGCAGTTTTTTGAGATCAGCGCGATGTGCGAGCCTTGCGGCAGCTCGCGGGCACGCAGCCAATGCGCGGCGCAACGGGCCTGGTGGGCGACCTCGCCCCAGGTGAGGGTCTGCACCTCGCCGGCGCCGGTGGGTTGCACCAGAAAGGGTTTGCGCGGGTGCCGCGCTTCACGTTCGAAGAAGGCCTGCAACGGCAAACGAAAAGCGACGGGCATGGGACGCGCTCCTTTGTGATCCGACCATAGCCAACCAAGCACTTGCTTGGTTGACTGTATAGCACACACGGGGCGGTGATTAATTTTAGGGGGCTCGGGGTTTTTGCATGTTTTTTGGGGGGGGGTTATGG
>NZ_CAWPSZ010000027.1:0-30327 GCF_963890955.1 Pseudomonas sp. MF6747 | reverse complement strand
CCGTGGGTAACCCGGCAGGACGCCGGGTTAGCCGCGTTGGGCCATGGATGGCCCGTCGCGGCGGCCCACGGATTCAAGCCGGAGTGAGGGCACACCGAGCCTAAGCGAGGTGCCGAGTGGTGGGGCAGAGACCTTTTGGTTACTTTTGGGGCGTTTGCCAAAAGTGACCCGCTGTAAGAGCGGAACCCTAAGCGGCCGTTACCGCAGCAACGGATATGTACCGCGCCCTACCACCATAACGCCCCCCGATTTACCCGAATGGCCCCTCAACTCCCATTCCCACCATGAGCCTCTTCAAAAAAGTAATCCTTCCAACTCGCCGCCTTGTTCTTCAATACCCCCAGTTCCTGCAATTTCTCGGCATAGATATAGGTCCGCTGCGGCACGATGGTGAAATCGATCTCCGGGTCCTGGACAATTTTCTCCACCAGGTCCAACGGCAGCTTGGACTGCTCCACACGGATATACGCCTTGGCCGCGGCCGGCTTGTCGGCTTTGATAATCGTCTCAGCCTCAGCCAGCGCGTCGTAAAACGCCTTGTAGGTCTTGGGGTTCTGGTCGTGAAATTTCTCAGTGGTGTAAAGCACGTTGAACGTAGCCTGCCCCCCAAGGATGTCGTAGGAACTGAGCACCTTGTGCACGTTAGGGTTGAGCAACTCCTGGTACTGGAACGGCGGGCTGGAGAAGTGCGAATTAATCTCCGAACCACCGGCAATCAACGCCGCCGTGGCATCAGGGTGAGCCAGGCTGATGGAGATATCGTCGAATTTCTTGTAGTTCGCATCGCCAAACTGCTTGGCGGTTTCGATCTGCAAAGTGCGCGACTGGAACCCCACACCGGCAGCGGGCACGGCGATGCGGTCTTTCTCGGTGAAGTCCTTGAGGGTCTTCACATTAGGGTTGTTGGTCAGCAGGTAATTGGGCATCGAACCGAGGGAGGCGATGGCCTTGACGTTCTGCTTGCCCTTGGTGCGGTCCCACAAAGTGAGCATCGGCGGCACACCGGCCGATACCACGTCCAGCGCACCCGCCAGCAGCGATTCATTCATCGCCGTGGCGCCGGAGATGCTGTTCCATTCCACCTGGATATCCAGCCCCTGCGCCTTGCCGTGTTTCTCGATCAAGTGCTGGTCGCGCACCACGTCGAGGATCAGGTAGCCGATGCCGAACTGCTGGGCAATGCTGATTTTGCCTTCGGCCTGGGCACCGGGGCTGAGCAAGCTGCCAGCAGCGGCCAGCGACGCGGCCAATAGGGTCAGGGAGGAACGCTTGAAAGTCATGGGGGAATCTGCCGCGTTTTCGGGAAGGTGATGAAGCCTAGCGGCGTTTTTTAAGACACGAAAAGAATATATAGCTCTATTCTTATGCAATAAATCAGCAGCGCTGAACTGCTATATTGCGCGCCTGCCCTTCCATCGCGAGTCGCTCGATGCTGCGCACCAACCTCAATGAAATGTTGATCTTCATGGCCGTGGTCGACGGTGCCAGCTTTGTCGCGGGCGGCCAGACCATGGGGCTTACGCGCTCGGCGGCCGGCAAGGCCGTCATGCGTCTGGAAGACAGCCTTGGCGTGCGCCTGCTCAACCGCACCACGCGCAACCTGAGCCTGACCGATGAAGGCCGTGCATTGTACGATCAAGGTGTGCAGATTCTGGCCGCCGTCGACACCGCGCAAACGGCCATCGGCCAGCCCAGCGGCACACCGCGCGGGGTGCTGCGGCTCACCCTGCCGGATGCCTTCGGGCGCCGCGTGATCCTGCCGCTGCTCGACACCTATTTGAAAACCTGGCCACACGTGCAGGTAGAAGTGAGCTTCACCGACCGCATGGCCGACATCGTCGAGGACGGCTTCGATCTGGCGATTCGTATCGGCGGCGAGCACGCCGACCGCCAACTGGTGTCCCGCGTGGTGGCGCGCTACCGAGCCTTGCTGTGCGCCGCCCCGGCCTACCTGGCCGAACACGGCACACCCCGCGACCCGGACGCCCTCGCCCACCATGACTGCCTGTATTTCAGCAGCCGAACGCGCAAACAAAGCTGGCGCTTTCGTGACGAACAGGGTCAATGGTTCAAGGCCCCCGGCCATAGCCGCCTGCGCCTGGACAGCGGCGAGGCGTTGCGTGACGCCGCCGTGGCTGGCATGGGGATCGCCCTGCTGCCGGACTTCCTGGTCGCCGACGACCTGGCCAGCGGGCGTCTGGCAGCGGTACTGCCCGGCCTGGACGCAGGCGATGTGGAGATCATGGCCATGTACCCAAGCAAGCGTTACCTGGAACCGCGAGTCCGGCGTTTCATCGACCTGCTGGCCGAGCAGCTGCCGGGCTGATCAATCCGCGTGGGCGACGGCCTTGATCTCGACAATTTGCGCGTCCGAGGCCAGGTAATTCACACCCACCAGCGTGGCCGCTGGGCGATGAGCGCCGATGTAGTCCTTCCACACCGCCACCACTGCCTCGAAATCGCGCTTGGCGTGCACCAGGTAAATATCCACGGCGGCGATGTTCGAGCGTCCGACACCAAAGCCTGCCAGCACATGGTCGAGGTTTTCCAGGGTTTTACGCGTTTGCGCTGCGGCGTCGCCATCGACGAATTCACCTTCAAGCGAGTGGGAAAACTGCCCGGCGATGAAAATCGTACCGTTGACGCTGTAGCCTTGACTGACCCTGTTGCCCTCTTCCCAGGCCACGCCATGGTTATAGATAGAAGTCTGAGTGCGCATATCAGTGTCCTGTGGAGGTTGATTGGGGAAACTCTAACAAGGCTATTGGCGAATGGGCGTCGACACTGAAGCGAGTACCTTTCGCGCAAAAAATCCCCATGGGCGCCGCTCGGCTGGTATTGTGCCGCGCTTTGAAATGCACCTGCCGACCTGCGAGGAAATGGACGTTGAACACTGACGATAAAATGACCGGGGACCTGTTCGAGGTGGATAAGCGCCTGTCACTCAAGCCCGTGGTGGACTTCAACGCCTACCTGCGCAGCGCGTTCGGCGACGGCCCATGCACCTGCGTACGCTGCGCCGCCAGCAACGGTGACGAAACCGGCTACGCGTACCAGCACAGCTTCAACTTCGACGGCAAACCCAGCCACCGACGGTTTGCCTCGACCGCGGGCAGTGATGTGCTGACGATGCTGAAAAAAGCCTGGTTGTCGTACACCAAGGCCGAGCTGCCGCTCAGTGGTGAACTGGCGCTGGACACGGTCAAGGAGTTCGTCGAGCCGCAATTGCACAAGCGCGTGGCGCCGTTGTTTGTGGCCAGTGGCCTGGTCAAGGACGTGGACGGCGTGCTGCAGATCCAACCGCAGGCGTCAGCCTGACGTGAATGCGGGAGGGGCTTGCCCCCTCCCGGTTTGCGCTGCGTGTGGTTTAGAAGCCTGGAACGCCCTGCAGGCGTAGATCGGGCGTCACTTCTTCCAGCGGTTCGACAATCGGCCGCTCATCCATGCCCGGCAGCAGGATCACCTTGCGGCACTCCTCCTCGGCCTTGTCAAACAGCTCATAGCCGCGCGCAGCCTGCTCCAGCGACAACCGATGCGTGACGATCGCCTCGGGGTTCAGATGCCCCAGCTCGATGTGCTCAAGCAATTGCGGCAGGAAGCGCTGCACATGGGTCTGGCCCATCTTGAACGTCAGCCCCTTGTCGAACGCGTCGCCAAACATGAACCCGTGAATAAACCCGGCATACACCCCGGCCACGCTGACCACGCCGCCACGGCGCACGGCGGCGATGCACTGGCGCAAGGCCTTGCCGCTGCTGCCTTCGATCTTGAGCGTGGTGAGGATGGTCTCGGTGGTGCTGCCCTTGGCTTCGAACCCGACGGCGTCCACCACGCCATCGACCCCGCGCATGCCGGCGGTCTGGCGAATGATGGTGTCGGCGGGGTCGTCATCTTCTTCGAAGTTGATCGGGATCACCCCGTACATTTTTTGCGCATAGGCCAAGCGATAGGGATGGTCATCGACCATGAAGATCTGCTCGGCGCCAAGCATCTGCGCGCACGCCGCGCTGAGCAGGCCTACCGGGCCGGCGCCGTAGATCGCAACGCTGGAGCCCTTGCCGATGCCGGCGCTGGTCACCGCCTGCCAGGCCGTCGGCAGGATGTCCGAGAGGAACAGGACCTTTTCATCCGCCAGCAGCCCAGGCACCTTGAAGGGCCCGGTGTTGGCTTTCGGCACCCGCACCAGCTCGGCCTGGCCGCCGGGAATGCCACCATACAGACGGCTGTAGCCGAACAACGCGGCACCCGGCGGGATTGCCTTTTTATTCAGGATCGCGCCACGCCCGTCATTGGTGGTTTCGCAGGCGGCAAATTGTTGCAGTTGGCAGAAGAAGCAGTCGCCACAGGCAATCACGAACGGGATCACCACGCGGTCGCCGCGCTGCACGGCTGTCACCGCCGGCCCGGTTTCCTCGACGATGCCCATGAACTCATGGCCAAAGATGTCGCCGTGCTCGACGGTCGGGATCTTGCCGCGGTACAGGTGCAAGTCCGAGCCGCAAATGGCGGTGGCGGTGACGCGCAAAATAATGTCGTCGGGCTGCTCAATGATCGGATCGGGCACCGTATCGACCTGCACTTTGTGCGCGCCCTGGAAAGTCATCGCTCGCATGCTCTGCACTCCTGTTCTTGAGAGGGTGTTGAGAGGGTTATTGATTAAGGTGCGCGGCGCCTGCGAGCGTTCCGTCGAGGTATGGCCACAGCCGATCAGTGGTCGCCGCTGACGCGCGCCACGCCTCAGCGCAGCCGGGTGACGGTGAGCGCCACCACGGCAATCCGCTCGACGCCCTCATAGCCGGGTTTTTCCAGCTCTTCGCCAAAGACGTCAGGGTCGATTTCGCGGTAGGTCCAGCCGTAGTCAGCGCTGGCCACCAGCGGTTTGATCGCCTCCAGAAAGGGATCGGCGCCGGCCACCATCGCCACGCCCGTGTAGAGCACCAGGCTGCCGCCAAGGGCCAGGCGCTCGCGGGATTCGCTGACGATACGCACCGACAACTGCGCGCCCAAGGCACCGCCACCGTGGCGATAGGCGCGCTGATGCTGGTCATTCATATAGGGCGGGTTGGCAACGATCAGGTCGAATTCACCGTCGACGCTGGCCAGTATGTCGCTGTGGTAGGCGCTGACATTCGCCAGGCCCGCCAGCTCGGCATTCACTGCCGTCATGCGCAGGGCGCGGGGGTTGATGTCCACCGCCAGCACGTCAGCGTCAGGCCGGGCACGGGCGATGACCAATGCACCGACACCCGCGCCGCAACCGATGTCGACCGCCCGCCGCACAGGGTCGAAACACTGTTGCAGATAGGCTTGGATCACGTGGGCAAACCGGTAGCTGTCGGGTCCGAAAAACACCGCGTCGGCCTGGGTGGTCGGGTACGGCGAGTGGGCAAACAGCAACTCGTCCAGGCTCGACCAGCGCACGGTGCTGCGCCACAGGGCGTCGTGTTTTTCGATCACCTGCGCTTGCTGCAATTCTTCGCGAAAGGCCTCTGGCAACAACGCGTTATCAAATGGCAGCGACCAGCCGAACACATCGCGCATGGTCATCGCCAGCGGCGTTGCCAGGCGCTGGCAGACCCGTTCATGGGTCAGGGGCGTCGGCGTGATAAACCGGTACCCGTTCTCCTTCAATCCGCGGCCCAGGTTCAACAAAGTGCGATCGACGAGCTGCTGTGCAGACATGAACGACCCTCCTCAGCGCAGACGCGCGCGCAGTTGGATAAAGCGCCGCGTCGCGTAAAGCCCGGCCGGAGCGCAATGGCGCCGCGCCGACATCCACGGGATCAGCGCATCGAGCTGCTGTTCATCGGGCAGCTTGCACAGTGATTCAACCAGCGCCTGGGTGTCCGGATCGGCCGGGCGATGCTGCTCCCGGGAAAAACGGCTGCCGCGCCCCGGCCGTGCAGGCGGCACGCGCTCGCCGCTGACCCAGTCACCGGCAATCCAGTCGTGCAGCAGCTGCTTTTCAGCGCCGCTGAACACGCCGAACATCGCCGCACCAGCGCCCTCGATCAGTTGCCAGAAACGGCTGTCGGCAGGGTCCTGGTTGCGCTTGATCCAGCCTTTGTCTTGCAGCGCCTGGAGGAACTCAGCGATCTGCCCAGGCTGTGCCAGCCATTGATTGACGGTTTTGCCCTCGAAGCGGCAGTAATCGGAATGCATGTGCTGGCCATACGTGCGCTTACGCTCAAGCATGGCCACGACTTGCTCCTGCAGGTTGAAGCGTTCGATCACGGCCGTGGTGCCCGGCCCGAGGTCATTGAGCTGATAACCGCGGGCCACGCGGCGGTAGAACTGCTCCCTGCCCTCGCCCAGCGGCAACAGGCTCAACACCGATTGCGCGGCCTTGCACGCGTGGCCGCTGCTGGCATTGTCGATGGTGACGTGGAGGGTGAAGTAATAGGGATCGATGCCCAGCTCGCTCAGCTCGTACGAGGTGATCAGCAGGTGCAGGGGTAATTGCTCATAGCCCAGGTTGTAACCGATCACTTCCGGCAGAAACTCCTCGGCACACAGGCCCAGCGCCAGTTGCAAGGCGCCTTGCAGGTAGTCGTCATCCTTGACGCCGGCTTCACTGTCGGCATCGTGCTCGCTGAGCAGCTTGCGATAGATCACCACATGGTTCTGCGCGGCTTCGCCGTCGCCCAGTTCTTCGAGGTAGGTGGTCAGCAGCCCATCGAAGCGCTGGTCCTGCCAATAGCGCAGTAACCCGTACAGCCAGGCGCCATCGACCTGTTTGGTCGGCGCCACGCATTGCAACACGTACAACGCGTGAGCCTTGTTCTGGAAGTAGCGCCGTGGCTGACCCTGCTGGCGTTGCTCAAGGTAGTCGGCGTAGTCGCGGGCCACGGCGGCGCAGCGCTGCTCGACCCACGCGGGCAATTGTTCGGGCGTGTCGGGCAATTCGCAGGGCACGTCCTGCACCTGGGCCAATTGCGCCTGCAAGAATTCCCGTGCTAGCGCCTCGCAACCCTGCGCCTCGTTGTACAACTGCAGGTACACGCGTTGATGGCGGCCGTCGGCCGAGTCAGTCAGGGTGGCCGGTTGGCCCGACAGCGCTGTAAAAAGCGTCATGATGGCAGTTTCCACAAAGTCCGATACTACTCGGCTTTCTCACCAGAAAGCCCCGCAAGAGCGCTCAAAACGCGCGCTTCTAAAGTGCAGAGCATCCGGCTGTGGAGAAAATTCAATCGGCATTGCGAGGCTGCGGATCAGCGGTTATCCGGCACCGCCCGAGAGGCGCCAGAGGCTATTAAACGTGCTGCCAGTTCTTGTAGACGAACTCCAGGCTGTACCCGTCCGGGTCGACCACGTTGGCGGCGTAGTAGTTGGGGTCGTAGTGCATGCGCGCGCCGGGCGCGCCGTTGTCGGTGGCGCCGTGTTCCAGTGCAGCCGCGTAGGCCTTTTCGACCTCCTGACGGCTATTGGCGACAAAGCCTACATGCACCGCACGCCCGTCGACCACGCCTTCGCGCAACCAGAAGAACATCCGCCCGTTGGCACCAAAGCCCTTGAGGTCGGGATGGCCGGGGGGGCCGTCCTTGCCGTCGTAGTCAAACCGTGTGGTGATGCCCAGCGGCGCCAACGCCCCTTCATAGAAACGGACCGAGCGGCGGATGTCGCTGACCGAGATAAACAGATGATCCAGCATGTGTGACCTCACAATTCA
Source organism: Pseudomonas sp. MF6747 (assembly GCF_963890955.1). Lineage (NCBI taxonomy): Bacteria > Pseudomonadati > Pseudomonadota > Gammaproteobacteria > Pseudomonadales > Pseudomonadaceae > Pseudomonas > Pseudomonas sp. MF6747. Next base: position 22,658 of record NZ_CAWPSZ010000027.1, on the reverse strand, counting down.
AATGATGTAGCCACCCGCGACCTCAAGGGTCTGGGCATTGATCCAACGGCCTTCCTGCGACAGCAGCATGGCGATGACCCGTGCCACGTCTTGGGGTTCGCCAACTCGGCCGAGGGCGGTTTGCGCAGCCAACTGGGCTTCGAACTCATCGTTCAAGCCGCCCCCAAGCTCGGTGCGGATCGCGCCGGGGGACACCGCATTGGCGCGGATGCGGCGCTCGCCGAACTCCTTGGCCATGTAGCGAGTGAGTACGTCCAGGCCGCCCTTGAAGGCGGCATAAGGCGCAACGCCCGCCGTGGCCACGCGGGTGGTGGCACTGGTGAGGTTGACGATACTGGCGTGGTCCTCCAGCAACGGCAACAGGGTTTGGGTGAGAAAAAACGGGCCCTTGAGGTGCACGTTGAATAGGCCGTCGAACTGCGCCTCGCTCACCGATTCGAGAGGGTTGAACAGGCCGTAGCCGGCGTTGTTCACCAGCCCGCTGAGGCGCTGGGTACCCCATGTGGCCTGCAACGTATGCAGCACCGTCTCACGAAATGCCGCGAAAACGCTGACGTCTGCCACGTCCAACGCCAAGGCAACGGCTTTGCCGCCGGCGGACTCAATGCGCTGCACCACTGCGTGCGCCGCTTCAGGATGGTGATGGTAGGTGAGGATCACGCCATGGCCCTGACGGGCACACAGCTCGGCGGTACTGGCACCAATGCCCCGACTGCCTCCGGTGATTACGATGACGCTCATGAGCTGCTCCACGCTTTAAAAGTTGAGTGGCTACAGTAGCCATCGCCCTCCCCGTCAGCGCAGCCGTTCCTACTTCAATCCTGCCTGTTTCTGCTTTTTGCTTGCGCGCGGTTCGCAGGAAGGCACAGCATGGCCGCTATGAATAATCAATTGATCGAACTGCGCGTCCTGGCCGCCAAGGCCGAAAACCGCCGCACCGAGACCGGTATCCCGCGTGTGGCGATGGTTCAGGGCGCGATCCCGGAACACAGGCTGGCGGCGGTGTATGAGCCAATGATCAACCTGATCCTGCAGGGCAGTAAAAGCATGACCGTGGGCGACCGCACGCTGCACTACGACCCGGCGACGTACTTTGTGATGTCCATCGAGTTGCCGGCCGTGGGCGCAGTGCACCCGGCGAGCAGCGGCGAGCCCTACCTGGCGGTCAGCTTGAGCCTGGACCCGACGCTGCTGACCACCCTGCTCAACGACCTGCCTGCACCCACTGCACGCCGTGCGCAGGAAGCCGGCTTCTCGGTGGCGGCGGTAACGCCGGCATTGATGGACGCGTGGGTGCGCATGCTGCGCCTGATGGGCGACCCGGTAGCGATTGCCGCACTGGCACCTGCGTACGAACGGGAGATTCTTTTCCACGTACTGCAAGGCCCCCATGGCTGGATGTTGCGCGACATCGCCGCGCCGGACACTGCCATGGCGCGAGTCAACCAGGCCATCCAATGGATTCGCCAGGATTTTGCCGAACCGATTCGCGTGGAGGCGCTGGCACACAAGGCGGCGATGAGCGTTTCGGCGTTTCATCGCCACTTCAAGGCGGTGACCAACCTAAGCCCGTTGCAGTATCAGAAGCGCGTGCGCTTGCTGCAGGCGCGCACGTTGATGCTGGCCACTGCGAGCAGTGTGACCGGCGCGGCGTTTGCGGTGGGGTACGAAAGCGCGACCCAGTTCAGCCGCGACTATGCGCGGGTGTTCGGGCTGCCGCCCGCGCGGGACACGGCGCGGATTTTGGCGGCAAACAGGGGGTGTCAGTAGGCACAAAATCAGTGTGCTGAACGGCCCATTGTGAAGAGCGGGCTTGATGTGGCGAGCGGGCTTGCCCCGCGTTGGGCTGCGCAGCAGCCCCAATCAAGACGCCGAGTTCATCCAGACAGTACTCGGTCGTCAGGTTTTGGGGCTGCTTCGCAACCCAGCGCGGGGCAAGCCCGCTCGCCACGTAGGCCCGCTTGCCACGGATGCTGTGTTACTTACGCGCTGCCTCCCACGACTTGAGCAGGTCGTTGTAGCTCACGGTTTCGCCTTTGGGTTTCTCATTGGCCAGTTTCGGCTTCGGCGCGCCGGGCTGGTCGAACCAGTATTGGGCATCACGCTCGGGGTTCATTTTCGGGCCGCATATCGGCTGCACGTTGGAGCGTTCCAGGCGCGTCATGATCGCGTCCTGCTCCTTGGCCAGGTTGTCCAGCGCCTGCTGCGGGGTTTTCTCGCCGCTGGCGGCAGCGGCGATGTTGCTCCACCACAGTTGCGCCAGGCGCGGGTAGTCCGGCACGTTGGTGCCGGTCGGGGTCCACTCGACCCGTGCCGGGCTGCGGTAGAACTCCACCAGGCCACCGAGTTTGGGCGCCAGGTCGGTCATGGCCTGGGAGTTGATGTCGGACTCACGAATCGGCGTCAGGCCAACAATGGTTTTCTTCAGCGAGACGGTTTTCGAGGTCACGAACTGCGCGTAGAGCCAGGCCGCGAGTTTCTGCTTCTCAGGCGTCGACTTGAGGAAAGTCCAGGAGCCCACGTCCTGATAGCCCTTCTTCATGCCCTTTTCCCAATAAGGCCCGACCGGCGATGGGGCCATGCGCCATTTCGGCGTGCCGTCGGCATTCACCACCGGCAGGCCCGGCTTGGTCATGTCGGCGGTAAACGCGGTGTACCAGAAGATCTGCTGGGCGATGTTGCCCTGGGACGGCACCGGGCCGGATTCGGAGAAGGTCATGCCCGCCGCTTCGGGTGGCGCGTAGGCTTTCATCCAGTCCACGTATTTCTGCGTCGCGTACACCGCGGCCGGGCCGTTGGTGTCGCCGCCGCGGGTCACGCTGGAGCCCACCGGGTGGCAGTCCTCCACGCGAATGCCCCACTCGTCCACCGGCAAGCCGTTGGGCAGGCCCTTGTCGCCGCCGCCGGCCATGGAGAACCAGGCATCGGTGAAACGCCAGCCCAGTGACGGGTCTTTTTTGCCGTAGTCCATGTGCCCATAAATACGTTTGCCGTCGATTTCCTTGACGTCTTCACTGAAGAATTTGGCGATGTCTTCATAGGCCGACCAGTTCACCGGTACGCCAAGGTCGTAGCCGTATTTTTCCTTGAACTTGGCTTTCAGCTCCGGCCGCTCAAACCAGTCGGCGCGGAACCAGTAGAGGTTGGCGAACTGCTGGTCGGGCAGTTGGTAAATTTTGCCGTCCGGCGCGGTGGTGAACGAGATGCCGATAAAGTCCTTGATGTCCAGGGTCGGCGAGGTGAAGTCCTTGCCTTCGTTGGCCATCAGGTCAGTGATCGACTCGGTCTTGCCATAGCGAAAGTGCGTGCCGATCAAGTCGGAATCGTTGACCCAGCCGTCATAGATGTTCTTGTCGGACTGCATCTGGGTTTGCAGCTTTTCCACCACGTCGCCTTCCTGCAGCAGGTCGTGGGTCAGCTTGATGCCGGTGATTTCGCTGAAGGCCTTGGCCAGCACCTTGGATTCGTACTCGTGGGTGGTGAGGGTTTCCGACACCACGTTGATCTTCATCCCACGAAACGGTTCTGCCGCCTTGATAAACCACTTCAACTCTTCGAGCTGCTGGTCTTGGGTGAGGGTGGACGGTTTGAACTCGCTGCCGATCCATTTTTTCGCCGCGTCTTCATACGCATCGGCCCAGGCCGTGGCGCTCAAACCGCTGAGGGCCAGTACGGCGGCCAATGAAATGCTATGTCGCAGCTTATTGTTTTTATTCAACATAGAGACCTCCTGGTGGTTTATTCACAAGGGCACTAGCCCCAACGCATCACACTCAACAGCCATACCAGGGACAGCGCGGACGCCACCCAGATGCTCCAGTCGGTAGCGCCGATTACCAGTAAATGCAGGTAGGCGCTGCCGAGAAGACCGATAAACAGGCGATCACCACGGGTGGTGCTGATCGGTAAAAAACCGCGCCGAGGGATGCTCGGCGAGCGCAGTTCCCAGGTGGTCATGCCCACCAGCAGCACGCCAATGGCCGCAAAGAACAACGCGGTGGGAGTGGTCCAGGCCATCCATTCCATCATCGACTCCTCAGACCCGGCCCAGGGCAAAGCCCTTGGCCACGTGGTTGCGAACAAACCAGATCACCAGCATGCCGGGCAGGATGGTCAACACCCCCGCCGCCGCCAGCACGCCCCAATCGATACCCGAAGCCGAAACCGTGCGGGTCATCACCGCCGCGATGGGCTTGGCGTTGACCGAGGTCAGCGTGCGCGCCAGCAACAGCTCGACCCAGGAAAACATGAAGCAGAAAAACGCGGTTACCCCGATGCCGGAGCCGATCAGCGGGATAAAAATCTTCACGAAAAACTTGGGAAAGCTGTAGCCGTCGATGTAGGCGGTTTCGTCGATTTCCTTGGGCACGCCGGACATGAAGCCTTCCAGAATCCACACCGCCAACGGCACGTTGAACAGGCAATGCGCCAGGGCTACGGCGATGTGCGTGTCGAACAGGCCGATGGACGAATACAGCTGGAAAAACGGCAGCAAAAACACCGCCGGCGGTGCCATGCGGTTGGTCAGCAGCCAGAAGAACAGGTGCTTGTCGCCCAGGAAGCGGTAGCGTGAGAAGGCGTAGGCCGCCGGCAGCGCCACGCTCAGGGAAATCACCGTGTTCAGGCTCACGTAATACAGTGAGTTGATATAGCCGGTGTACCAGCTCGGGTCGGTGAAGATCACTTTGTAGTTGGCCAGGGTGAAAGCCTGCGGAAACAGGGTCAGCCCGCCAAGGATTTCGGTGTTGCTCTTGAAGGACATGTTCAGCAGCCAGTAGATCGGCACCAGCAGGAACAGGATGTAGATCAGCAGCGGTATCAGCTTGCGTTTGCTCATGCTGGCGGCCTCAGCGGTTGGCGTCAGAGTGGGTCATGGCGGTGTAGAACAGCCAGGACACCAACAAAATGATCAGGAAATACACCAGGGAAAACGCCGCCGCCGGGCCCAGGTCGAATTGGCCGACAGCCATCTGGGTCAGCGTCTGACTGAGGAAGGTAGTGGCGTTACCCGGGCCGCCGCCCGTGAGCACGAAGGGCTCGGTGTAGATCATGAAGCTGTCCATGAACCGCAGCATCACCGCGATCAGCAGCACGCTTTTCAGCTTCGGCAACTGGATATGTCGGAACACCGCCCAGGCCGATGCCCGATCAATCCGCGCGGCCTGGTAGTACACGTCCGGGATCGCCCGCAGCCCCGAGTAACACAGCAACGCCACCAGCGAGGTCCAGTGCCACACGTCCATCACCAGCACCGTGACCCAGGCGTCCATGGTGTTGGCCGCGTAGTTGTAGTTGATGCCCATGGCGTTGAGGGTTGAACCGAGCAAACCGATGTCGGCACGGCCGAAGATCTGCCAGATGGTGCCCACCACGTTCCACGGAATCAGCAGCGGAATCGCCAGAATGATCAGCACCAGCGACGACCAGCGGCCTTTGGTCGGCATGGTCAGGGCGATGGCGATACCCAGCGGGATTTCGATCAGCAGCACGCAGGCCGAGTAGATGAACTGGCGCAGCAAGGAGTCATGCAAGCGCGGGTCGAGCAGCACCTGCTTGTACCAGTCGGCGCCGACAAAGTAGCGGCTGGACTGGTCGAAAATATCCTGCACCGAGTAGTTGACCACGGTCATCATCGGGATCACCGCACTGAACGCCACCAACAGAAACACCGGCAACACCAGCCACCAGGCCTTGTTGTTCTGCACCTTGTTCATGGCTGCACCTCCAGCAGGTAATCATTGGCGTAGACCATCAGCCACTGCGCCGGGAAGCTGATCGAGGCGCTGCCCTGGGGCACCGGTTTGTCTTCGGCCAGGCGTACTTTCAACGGCGCGCCGTCAAGGTTGAGGGTCATGATCTTGTAGGTGCCAAGGTCTTCGACATGGGTGACGTCGGCCTGCAGCGCGTCAGGGTTGTACTCGTCCCACACGTGGATAAATTCCGGGCGGATCCCCACCTGCAGCTTCTGGCAATCGGCCTCGCGGATGCGCTGCTGCATCGCCTCGGGCAACGGCAGCAGCGTGCCGGCAAAACGCACCCCGCCCGCCTCGGCCTGCACTTCAATCAGGTTCATGCCGGGGCTGCCAATGAAATAGCCAACGAACGTGTGGCTCGGCCGCTCAAACAACTCGCGCGGTGTGCCGAACTGCACGATCTGCCCGCCGTACATCACCGCGATTTTGTCGGCAAAGGTCGAGGCTTCAAGCTGGTCGTGGGTCACGTAGACCATGGTGATATTGAACTGCTCGTGGATCTGCTTGAGCTTGCGCCGCAGTTTCCACTTCAGGTGCGGGTCGATCACCGTCAGCGGCTCGTCGAACAGGATTGCCGACACGTCGTCACGCACCAGGCCACGGCCCATGGAGACTTTCTGCTTTTCATCGGCAGTCAGGTTGCGCGCCTTTTTGTTCAACAGGGTTTGCAGGTCGAGGACTTCGGCAATTTCCTGCACCTTGCTGTGAATTTTCGCCTCGGGCATGCCCTGGTTGCGCAGCGGAAAGGCCAGGTTGTCGAACACCGTCATGGTGTCGTACACCACAGGGAACTGGAACACCTGGGCGATATTGCGCCGTTCCGGGGTGAGTTCGTTGACCACCTTGTGGTCGAACAACACCTGGCCCTCCGAAGGGTTGAGCAGGCCAGAGATGATATTCAGCAAGGTCGACTTGCCGCACCCGGAAGGCCCGAGCAAAGCGTAGGCACCGCCCTGCTCCCACACGTGGTTCATTTCCCGAATCGCGTAGTCTTCAGGGCCGGCGGGTGTAGGGCTGTAGCTGTGCGCAAGGTTCTGCAAATGGATCTCGGCCATCAGGCAACCCTCGCTACGCGGCGCCCGGGGGCCTGGACCAAGCGGCCCTGGCCATCGAACACAAACAGTTTATGGGTGGGGATGTACACGCGGATCGGCGCATCGACGTCGTACTCGTGCACGCCCGGCAGGTGCAGCACCAGCAGGAAATGCTCACTGCGCACGTGCAGGAAGGTTTCCGAGCCGCTGATTTCGGCCACTTCCACGGTCACGGCCAGTTCCAGGTCATCGTCGTTGCTCGGCACCAGGCTGATATGGCTGGGGCGCACGCCAAAGCGGAACTCGCCCTCGCCGATGGGGCGCAGGTCGACGTTGAGCGGGAAGTGCACAAAATTGGCGAAGCTGACTTCATTGCCGCTGATACGTCCCGGCATCAGGTTGATCGGCGGCTCGGAAAACAATTCGGCGGCCAGCACGGTCTGCGGCTGGTGGTACACCTCGGCAGCCTTGCCACTCTGGATCACCCGGCCCTCATGCAGAATCGTGGTGGTGCCGCCGAGGGCCAGTGCTTCGTTGGGTTCGGTGGTGGCGTAGATGGCGATGGTGTGGCGGGCCTTGAACAGCTCGCGCATTTCCTGACGCAGTTCTTCGCGCAGTTTGTAGTCCAGGTTCACCAGCGGTTCATCGAACAGGATCAACTCGGCGTCTTTGACCAGCGCGCGGGCCATGGCCGTGCGTTGCTGCTGGCCACCGGACAACTCCAACGGATGGCGCTGGAGGAATTTCTCGATGCGCAGCATTTTCGCGGTTTCGAGCACCTTGCTCTGGATCAGCTCGTTGGACACACCGGCCTGGCGCAACGGCGAGGCGATGTTTTCGAACACGGTCATGGTCGGGTAATTGATGAACTGCTGATAGACCATCGACACGTTGCGCAGGCGCACCGGCTTGTGCGTGACGTCTACGCCGTTCATCAGGATGCGCCCGCTGTCGGGCTTGTCCAGGCCGGCCATCAGGCGCATCAGGCTGGTCTTGCCGGACAGGGTGCGGCCCAGCAAAACATTGAAGGAACCGGCTTCGAAACGCAGGTTGGCGTCGTCGATCCAGGTCTGGCCTTCGACGACGCGGGAGACATGTTCCAGGGTCAATGACATGACACGCCCTTTTTTATTATTGGAATGAATCTGGCAATACGTTCGACGAGAGCCCAGAGCGAGTTTCGTGCCAGAAGTGGCAGGTGATTGATCTGTAAGGACATGGACCCGATCGGCTGTTCAGGCATCAACAGAAGTGAACAATTGGGGCTGAACAACTGAACAACGGGCGGGTTGACAATGAACAGTTCTGAACAACAATTGATGGGCGACACAGATTCAAGGTGGGAGCGGGCTTGCTCGCGAATGCGGTAGAACAGTCGGCATCGGTATTGGCTGACCCACCGCATTCGCGAGCAAGCCCGCTCCCACATTTCGGCCCTGTTTCTTCAGCCCGATTGTGCACGCCCAATAACAATAAAAAAGAAGGTCGCCCCCATGGCCGAACCCTTGGCTCACGACACCCTCATCCAGGATTCCTGGCGCCGCTGCCGCGCGTTTGGCCTGGATCACCAGAGCACGCCCAGCTTCGACCAACTGCCCGCCGAGGGCATCAGCCAATTGCTGGAAAGCCAGCATTCGCTGGTGCAGACCACCCACCAGGAAGTGCTGCCCTATTACGAAAACATCCTGAGCAACTCCAACTGCCTGATCATGCTGGCCGACAATCAGGGCCAGGTCTTGACCTCGTGGGGCACCCAGCGCTTTATCGAGCCGAAACTGGCGCGCGGTTTCAGCGCCGGCGCCAGCTGGAGGGAGCGCAGCAGCGGCACCAATGCGATCGGCACCGCCTTGGCCTGTGCCCAGGCGGTGCATATCGAGCACGACGAACACTTCCTCAAGGCCAACCGCTTCATGACCGGCTCGGCGGCGCCGATCTTCGATGCCCAGCGCGAAATCATCGCGGTGCTGGATGTGTCCAGCGACAGCTATCTGCCGCCCTCCCACACCCTGGGCATGGTCAAGATGATGAGCCAGACCGTGGAAAATCGGCTGATCCTCAACCTGTTTCGCGGCGAGCATTTTCAGCTGACCTTCAACACCGGCCTGAACAACCTCGACAGTCAGTGGGCCGGCCTGCTGATTTTTGATGAGAGCGGGCAAGTGCTGTCGGCCAACCGCCGGGCGGACAATTTGCTGGGCATCAGTTTGTCGCGGGTGCTGATCGACAGTTTGTTCAAGGTCTCGTTGCTGGAGTTGCTGAACCAGCCGGAAGGCTTGCCGTTCTCGCTGCAGGCGGCGGGGCGCAACCGGTTTCAGTGTTTATTGAAGCGGCCGAAGAAGATGCCCGTGCAGGCGCGGGTCTTCAGTGAGCCCAAGCCGGGCAAGCCTGCCGAGCTGAAGCCGACCGCGATCAACCTCAAGACCCTGCACTTTGGCGATGCGCGTGTGGAAAAAGCCGTGCGCCAGGCCGAGCGTCTGCTGGAAAAAGACATTCCGTTGCTGATCCACGGCGAAACCGGCGTCGGCAAAGAGGTGTTCGTCAAAGCCCTGCACCAGGCCAGCTCGCGCAGCGCGCAGGCGTTTATCGCGGTGAACTGTGCGGCGATTCCGGCGGAGTTAGTCGAGTCAGAGCTGTTTGGCTATGAAAAAGGCGCCTTCACCGGCGCCAATCAAAAAGGCAGCATCGGCCTGATTCGCAAGGCGGACAAAGGCACGTTGTTTCTGGATGAGATCGGCGACATGCCGCTGCCGACCCAGGCCCGTTTGCTGCGGGTGCTGCAGGAGCGATGCGTGCAGCCGGTGGGCAGCAGCGAGCTGTTCCCGGTGGACTTGCGGATCATCTCCGCCACCAACCGCGCGTTGCGCGAATGGGTGCAGGCCGGGCGCTTTCGCGAGGATTTGTACTACCGCATCGGCGGCCTGACCCTGGAGCTGCCGCCGTTGCGAGAGCGCACCGACAAGCAGGCGCTGTTCCAGCAGTTGTGGCAGCAGCACCGCGAGCCAACTCAATGGGCCGGGCTGAGTGCCGAGGTGCTGGCGTTGTTCGAGCAACACCCGTGGCCGGGCAATTTGCGCCAGGTCAGCAGCGTGTTGCAGGTAGCACTGGCCATGGCCGAGGAGCAGCCGGTGCGCCCCGAGCATCTGCCGGATGATTTTTTTGTGGATTTGAACGTGCCAGCGCCGTTGCCTGCCAGCGAGGATGTGGAAGATGGCATCGACCTCACGCAACGCTTGAAGGCCGCTGGCGGCAATATTTCCCACCTGGCGCGGGAGTTGGGCGTCAGTCGCAACACGCTGTACAAGCGCCTGCGCCAACATGAGCCTTGACTTAACGCGGCTTGACCACCACCAGCAAGTCCGTGAAGTACTCCACCTTGATCGGCAGGTTGTCGGCCAGTGCCGCGAGCGCCGCCGCGGTGTCGTCGAGCTTGAACACGCCGGACACCCGCAGGTTTTGCAGGGCCTGTGGGTCAAACCGCACCAGGCCATGGCGGTAGCTGGCGAGGGTTTGCAGCACCTCGCTCAAGGGCTGGTCATTGACTTTGAGCAGGCCACGCGTCCAGGCGTCCGGGTCGGTGTTGCCAATCGCCTGCGGCGACTGGGCGCGGCCATGGTCAAGCACCGCGCGCTGGCCGGCTGCGACCTTGACGCCTTCTGCGCCCTCGCCTTTGACCGCCACGCTGGACTCGATCACCGTGACCACGGTGGTGCCATCCGCGGCGCGCTTGACCAGGTAGCGGGTGCCCAGGGCGGTGGCCGTGCCTTGATCGGTGCGCACCACGAATGGCCGTTGCGCATCCTTGGCCACCTCCACCCATAGCTCGCCTTGCAGCAACTGGATCACGCGTTGGTGGCCGTCGAATTTCACGTCCACGGCCGAGTTGCTGTTGAGCTGCAAGCGGCTGCCGTCCTCGAGCGCGACCTGACGGCGTTCGCCGACACCGGTGCGCTGGTCGGCCATCCACACTGGCGCCCGCTCCATTCCTACCCAGCCGCAGAGTAATACGCCGAGTAAACCCAGCACCTGCGCACCCCGCGAGCGTTGTGGGGCGAAAGCACGGTTGAGGGCGATGCGCGCCGGGCGCGCGGGCACGGCGTCGAAATTGCCCCACAGCGCACGCATGCGGTCGATGGCGACGGCATGGCGCGGGTCGGCCTGGCACCAGGTGTTGAAAGCCTGACGGTCGGCGTCGCTGACGTCTTCGTCGTGCAGGCGCGTCAGCCAGTTCGCCGCTTGCTGGATGATGTGTTCAGTGCTCACGACAGCGGGTCCGCCGCGTGCAGGCTGTGGTAGCAATGCACCAGCGCCGTGGAAATGTAATTTTTGACGGTACTGGGCGACACGTCCAGGCAGCTGGCGATTTCGCTGTAAGTGAGCCCGTCGAGGCGGCTTAACAGAAAGGCTTCGCGGGTCTTGGCGGGCAAGCCGGCGAGCATCTCGGCGATGCGCTCCAGCGCCTGCAACGCCACGTGGATTGCCGCCGGATCGGGCATGCCGGCGTCTTCGCACTGAATCACCAGGGCTTGCGTATAGGCCCTTTCGATGCGGCGGCGCCGCGCACCATCAATCAGCAAACGCCCGGCGGTAGTGGCCAGAAAAGCCCGCGGTTCCTTGATGTTGTGGGGTTCGGCCAGCATCAGGACGCGGATGAACGCGTCGTGGGCGAGGTCCGCGGCGTGCTGCGAACACCCGAGTTTTTTGCGCAGCCAGCCGTGCAACCAGCCGTGGTGCTCGCGGTACATTGCCGTGAGGGTCTGCTGACGGGCGCCATCGCCCGGCGCGGCCGGAATGTCATGCATGCGCAAAAACTTCTCAAATGGGAAATATTACCAATTGCGCGAACAATGCCAGCAAAACGGTATGAGGGCAAGGGGGCTCCGGTCTGCTGCTTTTCGGGCTTTCATGCTGGTAGTTGTGGCGAATGGGCTTCCCGTGGCGAGCGGACTTGTTGTGGCGACTGGGCTTGTGGTGGCCAATGGGATTGTTGTGGCGAGCGGGCTTGCCCCGCGTTGGGGCGCGTAGCGGCCCCAGTAAGGTCACCGCGTTTTTACAGTTAGAACGCGTTAGCCGGTTTTGGGGCTGCTGCGCAGCCCAACGCGGGGCAAGCCCGCTCGCCACAACAAGCCCGCCCGCCATCAACAAACCCGCGCTCCACGGTAAACCCGCGCTTCACAGTAAGTCTGCTGCCCACACGGTTGCTTAACGCCAACTCCACGACACGCCGGTAAAAATGCCTCGCCCGTCTGCCGGCGTGGACCGCGCCACATCCAGGCCTTTGTCGTCATAACCCGGGGTGACCGTATTGGCGTAGCGCCGGTTGGTGAGGTTGCGCACATCGACCCAGGCTTGCCAGTCCTGCTTGGGCGCGTCGTAGCCGAAGGTGGCGCCGAGGGTGGTGTAGGCCGCCGCGTAATAGGAATTGGCGTAGTCCACCGCCACACGCGAGGAATGCTCGGTGTTGAGGCTGGTGTAGAACCCCGTCGGATGGCTGTAGCGCAGCTGCGCCTGGTAGTAATGCTTGGGGATGCCCGGCAGGGTGTTGTCGCCGAAGCGGTCATCGTCGCGGTAGTGGAAGTCGCTGAACGTGTAGGCCTGGCGCAAGGCCAACTGGCCATTGCCGCCGCCGTCCCACAGCGGGCTGAGCAGGCTCAGTTCCACACCCTGGTGCACGGTGGGGCTGGCGTTGGCCTCGGCGACAATCGCGTTGGTGGTGGCGGTTTGCGCTTGAGTTTCGACGGTGAGCAGTTCGTGACGCACTTCTGAGCGGTACAGCGCCAGGTCCCACTGGCCAAACCACTGTTCGCCACGGCCACCGACTTCCACAGTGGTAGCGGTCTGGTTGCGCAGGCTTACGCCTTCACGCTGCAAGCCGGTGGCCGGGCCGCTGCCGCTGGGAAAGTATTTATTGGAACCCCAGATCATCGACCACGCATGCGGTGGCTCGACCGAGCGACTCAGGTTGCCATACACCTGCAATTGCGCGGTGAAGTCATAGCGCAGGCCGATACGCGGGGCGTAATCCCAGTCGTGCTGGCTCAACGGCGCCTGACCTTCGGGATAAGTGACTTGGGTTTCGCGGCGAGTGTAGATCGCGGCCAGGCCGGTGGTCAGCCATAGGTCCGGAACCAGCTCCAAGTCGTTGCCGACATGCAGCACGGTGTCAGCGCCGAGATAGCTGTAGTCGCGGGTCTTGGTGCCAGGCGCGTAAATAGCCGTGTTGCCGGCAGGCGTGCGCACGTATTCCGAGGCACCGTTATTCGGCATCGCCTGGGTGCTGCGCAGCCCTACCGTGGTCTTGCTGTCGTGGCCGAACAGCAGGTCCTGGCGGATGTAATTGAGCGTGCCACTGACGTCGGTGTAGGCGACTTTCAGGCGATTAGTACCCTCGCGCAAGTCCATCGGATAGTCGTGATAGGCCAGCCCGACTTCAACGCGGGAATTGTCATCCAACTGCAAGGTGGTTTTGTTGGCGATCCAGGTCGAACCCGGCTGCAAACGCTTGGAATCGCGGGCGGCGTTGAGGCTGTTGGCGGCCGTTGGATCGTGGCTGATCTGGTCACGCGTCAGCTTGCCGGGGGTGTCATTGGTGGTTTCGCGGTAGCGAAAATAGAAGCGCGTTTCCAGGTCCGGGTTGAAACGGTAGCCGAAGTTGGCGGCGATGCCCTTGCCGGTACCGGCGCTCTGGTGCTGGTAGCCATCGGATTCGGAGTCGGTGAGGCTGATGTAATAGTCGGCATCGCCCAGCACCTGACCGGAGCTGATCTCGCGCTGGGCATAACCGCGACTGCCTGCTTCATAACGCACTTGCAATTTGGGTGCGTCGTAACCCGTGCGGGTGACGTAATTCACCGACCCGCCCAAGGCCAGCGCGCCCTGGTCAAAGCCATTGGCGCCGCGCAGCACTTCGACGCGGCTGTGCCACAGTGGGTCCTTGAGTTCGTAGGGCGTGCCGCCCGGGCCGGTCAGCGGCAAACCGTCGAACATTTCATACAGGCCAGAGGCGTGCGAACCGGGGCTGCGGTTCAAGCCCGAACCGCGTATCGAAAGCTTCACGCCTTCATTGTTGGCCGCCTTGGCGTACACCCCGGCCTGGTATTTGAACACGTCTTCATTGGTGCTGACCCGGCCCTGCTGCACGCTGCTCATGTCGATGTAGTTGGTGCCACCGGGAACGCTTTTGAGTTGCGCCTGGGCCACTTCGCCTGCGCTGACCTCGCTGCTGGTGACCTCAACCGGTGCCAATTGCAGGGCGTCGGCCTGCGCCAGCGAACTGAGGGTCAAGGCGGCAAAAAGCAGCGGAGGTTGGCGCAACAGCATGGACAGATCCTTGGAATGTAGGGGCGAGACAGGCCGGGGCCGAGCACGCTAACAGGGGTGGGAAGCCACGCAGGCTTACCGAGTCACGCCTTATTAACGGACCAGACCCTTCCCACAACAGCTTCGGACTGCTTGTATTGGTTAAGTCCAAAATCGAATTAACACATGCAAACTCAGTATTTAAGGAAATAACCGCCACGCTGTACTGTGGAGCCACTGAGTCACCTACGTGAATCACCCTGGCCCCAAGAGATCGCGCCCATGCAAACATCTGCCACCGTCATCGACTTCACCCTCCACCGTAAGCGCCGCCAGGCGCGTGCAGCGGCCGAGCTGATGTGGGCGATGTATGCGGCACGCGCCGGGCTTGCCGTGTTGACCGCCCAGGCGACGCCCTCCAGTGATACGCGCCGGGCGTAAGGCCGATGAATGTTCTGCAGGTACTTGCCGAGTCACCCGAACCGCTTCCAAAACCTGGCACCGATGACGACGACACCAGCCTGTGTGTTGCGCAGAACCTGCAGCGCCTGCGCAGCAAACGCCACCTGTCGCTGGATGGGCTGGCGCGCGCCTGCGGCGTCAGCCGGGCAATGCTGGCGCAGATCGAATCGGGCCGCAGCGTTCCGTCGATCAAGGTGCTGTGCAAAATCGCCAAGGGGTTGAAGGTGTCAGTGGCGGCCTTTCTGGAAGACCGCGCCTTTGAAGGCGTCGAGGTGTTGCCGGCGCAGCAGAGTAAACGCCTGGTGAGTGCCGATGGTGCGTTTGTCAGCCGCGCGTTGTTCCCCTACGACACCGCGCGCCAGTCCGAATTCTACGAGATCCGCCTGCGCGCCCTCGGCGAGGAAGTCTGCGCAGGCCACGGCCCGGGCATCCAGGAAAACCTGGTGGTGGCACAGGGCGTGCTGGAAGTCAGCGTTAACGACGAACGCTACCTGCTCTCCACCGGCGATTCGATCCTGTTCTACGCCGACCAGCCCCACCGCTACCGCAACCCGGCGGACAGCGAGGCGGTGGCGTTTTTAGTGATCACCTACCCGGAACGCCTGGACTGAATGCAAAACGCCCCGAATCATCGGGGCGTTTTTTAGTCTGCGGGTGCTATCAGCAGGTGCAGCACATCATCGGCATGCCATTGCAGCTCATCATCATCGGCATGGCGCAGTCATTCATCAGCTTGTTCATCAGCATGCAGCAGTTTTCCATCATGGCCATGCTCATGCCCGGCATCGGCATCATTTTGCACTGCAGGCTGTCGCCCATCAGGGTGCATTCCATCATGCACTTCATCATCGGCATCGACATGCCCATGGCCATCATCGGCATCATGTTCGGCATTTCCATGTTCATCTTCATGGCGTCGGCCGACAGGCACATCATCGACAGGTTGGCGCACTGCATCATCATCGGCATACCGCAGTTCATCATCATCGCCATCATTTCGGCGTTAGTCTTGAACTGAGCCATGTCCATACCGGCTGCGGGCTTCATGGTGCACATCATGGCGTCGCCGGCCATTTCGCAGTGCATGGTGGCCATCATCATCGGCATGCCCATCATCATCGGCATCATTGGCATGGAAGTGTTCATCGGCATCTGCATCGCATTCATCATGTTCGAAACTCCGTAATCGACAGGAAATGGCTAAGTTCTGGCGCCGATTCTAGAGACGCCGGGCAGCGGCGCAAGACGGCGGCAGAGCAGCAGGATTGGCTGTTCGGGGGCAAGCTTAGTTGACCAGAACAGCTGCGCACGCTGCGATAACAGAGCAAGCGACGTCGCGACGTCGCTGACCTCTTGTATAGGCAGATAAACGTCGCTGTAGATATGCGATTACGCTCTTCAGACCAATCGTAAGGAAATAAACGATCTAACCCGCTTCAAATAAACCCCGCAGGGGTCTCATCGGCCGTCGGCGCCAGCAAGCGCAGCAAATCATCCGCCTCCGTGCCCTGTGGAAACCTGAACCCAAGCATTTCGTCACACGCCAGAACACTCGCGAGCGCTTCACGCAACTGCGCCTCTGTCGGTGCGTCGCGCAGCAGTTTATCGGCGGGCAATAGCACGTCGGCGGGGACGCCTTGAGCACTTGCCACGTCGATCACGGCAAACAGGATAAATCGCAGGCGGACTTCGCGATCAGTAGGCCAAACCGTTTTGCGCTTTCCCAAGGTAGGCACTCATCGTCAAGAAAAGTCCGAGGCTATTGCCGACCGTGGGTATGTTTCAAGCAAAGGGGGGCAAGATAGGCCGTTTCCCACATATGAAAGGGAAATGCCGCACTGCAAGATCGGTCCACACATCACTGCACGGGCAAAAAATTCATCAGCAGCAAGCTCTGCGCGTAATTGAGGGCAACGCGCCGGTAACGCTCATCAAGCATCTGCGCGAGCAGGTCGAGGCGCGCAACCACTTTGCCGAACTCAACGGCGAAACTGAGGTTGCTGCCCTCCTCCGAGATTTCATTGGAGAACAACAGCAACACGCCATTGGCGTCCTGGCGCTGGCTGAGCAGCCAGGTGGCTTTCTCGATATTGCGCGCGGCATTGCTGACAAATTGCGGGTTGATCGAGTCGGTGACATAAAACTGCGTGCGCCCACCGTGTGCAGTCACCAGCATGCTGCCAATGGCATAGATAAACGCCCCGACCCGGTCGCCGCGAAAGTCCGGGCTCAGCGAATAGCTCAAGGCCACCAGGTCACGACGGTCCCCCAGGGCAGGCAGCGGTTGCCGGTTCTCGATGGCGCGGCGAATGTCCCGCGCGGCACTCACCGCATCGGTATAACCCGATTGGCGCCACTGGTTGGGGTTGCGCAGGTAGAGCTTGTTCATCAGCACGTACAGGCTTTGCAGGTTGTCGCGCATGCTCAAGGTTGCCATGCGGTCGACGCTGGTCTGAAAGAATTCATCGGGCTTGCCATCGCTGAACTGCCTGGCGATATCGCGGCCCTGTTGCTGGCTGCAGCCGGTGGCACAGAGCATAAACACCGCTGCGATCAGCAGCGGCCAGCGGGTGATAAAAGCAATTGACGTTCGATCCATCGGCACCGGGTCTGGCTGCTGTCCACGCGCAGAATGAGCGCGGTCGTGACAGGGATAGATCAGAAGAATGAAAAAAAGTGCAGCGCGCCGGCGTGGATCAGCAAAGGCCTACAGGCTAAAAGCACGCGCAGTGGTGCAATCCTGTCGAATTCTTGCCTGATCCTCCGAGTTGTCGATGACGGGATCGATAGCTGTTGCGCCGTGGTCTAGAGTGCAACGATGGGCAACTTATAAAAAAAGCCACACCAACCGATGATCAGCAGGTGAACCATGCAATTACGTATCAACCAGAAATCCTACGAGGTCGATGCCGACGCCGATACGCCGCTGCTCTGGGTGATCCGTGATGACCTGGGGCTGACCGGCACCAAATACGGCTGCGGCCTGGCCCAGTGCGGCGCCTGCTCGGTGCTGGTGGACGGCAACGTGGTGCGCTCGTGCGTCACGCCAGTGGCGGGTGTGGTTGGCCACGAGATCACCACCATCGAGGCGATCGAAGCCGATGACGTGGGCAAGCGCGTGGTCGCGGCCTGGGTCGAGCATCAAGTGGCGCAATGCGGTTACTGCCAGTCCGGGCAGGTGATGGCCGCCACTGCGCTGCTCAAGCACACGCCGGCGCCCAGCGATGCGCAGATTGAAGCGGCGATGATCAACCTGTGCCGCTGCGGCACCTATAACGCCATTCGCACGGCGGTGCATGACCTGGCCGTTCAGCCTGCCCGGCAGGAGAGCGCCTGATGAACACGCGCAACGCCCTCCCTGATACGCCATTGGGCGAACCGATCAACCTGTCCCGGCGCCGCTTTCTGGCCAGCACCGCCGTGGGCGCGCTGGTCATTGGCTTCGGCCTGCCGCTGGGCACGCCCAGGGCCTACGCCGCCACGCCCGACGCGGCAGAACGCGGCACCCAGGTGCCGGCGTTTTTAGAGATTCGCCCTGATGGCACCGTGCGGTTGCTCAGCCCCTTCATGGAAGGCGGCCAGGGCACTCACACCGCCATGGCGCAGATTGTCGGTGAAGAGCTGGACGCCGACCCCGCCACCTTCATTGTCGAGGCCGCGCCGCCCGGCGATGCGTATGTGGTGATGGAAAACGGCATGCGCATCACCGGCGGCAGCATGTCGGTGCGCATGAGTTACCCGACCATGCGCCGCCTCGGCGCCCTGGCCCGCGCGATGCTGCTGCAGGCCGGCGCCGAGCAGCTTGGCGTGCCGGTCGCGCAACTGACCACAACACCCGGCCGCGTGGTGCATGCCGCTTCCGGCCGCTCGCTGGGCTACGGTGAGCTGGCCGGGCGCGCCCTGGACATGCCGGTGCCCGACCCGGCCACCATCACCCTGCGCGACCCGAGCCAATTCCGCTGGATCGGCAAGCCGGTCAAACGCCTGGATGCCTACGACAAATCCACCGGCAAGGCGCAATACAGCATCGACTTGAAAGTCGACGGCATGCTCCACGCCGCCGTCCAGCACGCGCCGCGCCTGGGCATGACCGTGGGCAGCCTGCGTAACCAGGCGCAGGTCGAAGCCATGAAGGGCGTGCACTCGGTGCATCAACTGCCCGGCGCCGTGGCCGTGGTGGCCGAGCGCTGGTGGCACGCCAAGCGCGCGGTGGAGGCGATCCAGGTGGAATGGCTGGAAGCCGCTGCAGATTCGACCGTACGCGCGATGCCGGCGGATTTTTCCAGCGACAAATACCGCGACTTCCTCGCCGCCCAGCAAGGCCCGGCGCGTGACGATGAAAACGAAGGCGATGTAGCCGGCGCGCTGGCCAACGCCAAAACCAAAGTCGAAGCCACCTACCATAACCAGTACGTCAACCACGCCCAGCTGGAGCCACCTTCTGCCCTGGCACGCTTCAACCCCGACGGCACGCTGGAGGTGTGGCTGCCGAACCAGGCGCCGGATATGTTCCGCGCCGACATGGCCAAACGCACCGGGCTCGACCCGGCGAAGATCACCCTGCACTCACCGCTGCTGGGCGGTTTTTTCGGCCGGCACTTCCTGTATGACTCGGCCAACCCTTACCCGCAGGCCATCACACTGGCCAAAGCAGTCGGTCGCCCGGTCAAGCTGATCTGGAGCCGTGAAGAGGAGTTCCTGCGCGATGTGCTGCGCCCGGTCGCCGTGGTCAAGTTCCGCGCCGCGCTGGACGCGCAAGGGTTGCCGGTGGCCATTGAAGCGGTGAGTGCCACCGAAGGCCCCAGCGAAGCCATCGCCGGTAAACAGGGCGACAAAATCGACCCCACGGCCCTCGAAGGGTTGTCGGGCAAAAGCTACGCGATCCCCAACAAGCGCATTGCGCAGATCTACGTCAAAGGCCCGACCATGCTCGGCTACTGGCGCTCGGTGGGCAATTCGCTGAATGACTTCTTCTATGAAGCGTTCCTCGATGAGCTGGCCGACAAAGGCGGCCAAGACCCCTACGAGCTGCGCCTGCATTTGCTGCGCGATAACCCGCGGCTAACCACGCTGCTGAAGGCGGTGGGCGAGTTGTCCGGCGGCTGGAAGCGTGGCCCCTACACCGCGGAGGACGGCAGCCGCCGTGCACGCGGCGTGGCCATGGCCTCACCGTTCGGCTCCCACGCTGCGGTGGTCGCCGAAGTGTCGATCGAAAACGGCCAGGTCAAGGTGCACCACATCTGGGAAGCCATCGACCCGGGCAGCATCGTCAACCCGGCGATTGTTGAAGCACAAGTGAATGGCGCGGTGGCCCTCGGCTTGTCGCAAACCTTGCTGGAGGAAGCGGTGTACGTGGACGGCAAACCACGGGCGCGCAACTATGACCTGTACCCGATCCTACCGCTGTCGCGCATGGCCCAGGTGCACGTGAAGATTGTCGAGAGTGGTGAAAAAATGGGTGGCATCGGCGAACCGCCGTTACCTGCAGTGGCGCCGGCCGTGGCCAATGCAGTCGCGCACCTGACCGGCCAGCGCATTCGTAGCCTGCCTTTGAGCCGATACACTTTCGCCTGACCGACAAGGAACGCGCATGAACAACCAACGATTGGCTAGAACCGCAGGCTGGCTGGTGCTGGCCGGCGCGGTCGCCGCAGGCGTACTGGCCTGGTACGTGACCCGCGAGCCCGCCTCGCCTTTTGAGCAACAACCCGCCGCCAAAGCGGACCCGGCACTGGTCAGCCGCGGCGAGTACGTCGCTCGCGTCAGCGACTGCGTGGCCTGCCACAGTTTGCCGGGCAAGGCACCGTTCGCTGGCGGCCTGGAGATGGCCACGCCGCTGGGCGCGATTCACGCCACCAACATCACGCCCGACCGCAACACCGGCATTGGCGCCTACACGCCGGCCGACTTCGACCGCGCGGTGCGCCACGGCGTCGCGCCGGGTGGGCGCAGGCTTTACCCGGCCATGCCCTACCCGTCTTACGCCAAGCTCAGCGATGACGACATGCGTGCGCTGTACGCGTTTTTCATGCAAGGCGTGGAGCCGGCCAATCAGCCCAATATCGACAGCAGCATTCCCTGGCCGCTGAACATGCGCTGGCCCATCGCCCTGTGGAACGGCGTGTTCGCACCCAACGCCACCTACGCGGCCAAACCCGCCCAGGACGCGCTGTGGAACCGTGGCGCCTACATCGTCCAAGGCCCGGGCCACTGCGGCAGTTGCCACACGCCGCGCGGCCTGGCCTTTAACGAGAAGGCGCTGGACGAGTCCGGCGCGCCCTACCTGGCCGGCGGCCTGCTCGACGGCTGGTATGCGCCGAGCTTGCGCCAGGACCACAACACCGGGCTGGGCCGCTGGAGCGAGGACGAGATCGTGCGGTTCCTCAAGACCGGGCGCAACCAACATGCGGTGGTGTATGGCTCGATGACCGAGGCGTTCAACAACTCGACGCAATTCATGAGCGATGAAGATTTGAACGCCATCGCCCGCTACCTCAAATCACTGCCTGGCGACCCGCAGCGGGACGGTTCGCCGTGGCAGTATCAGGCGGTCAACGCGGTTGCGGACGTACCGGGTGCCCACACTTACGCGACCCGCTGCGCTTCCTGCCACGGCCTGAATGGCAAGGGCCAGCCCGAGTGGATGCCACCGCTGGCAGGCGCGACTTCGGCACTGGCCAAGGAAAATGCCTCGGCGATCAACATCACGCTCAATGGCTCACAACGGATCGTGACGGCGGGTATGCCGGATGCTTACCGGATGCCAGCGTTCAGGGAGCAGCTGTCGGATGAGGAAATCGCGCAGGTGCTGACTTACGTGCGAGGTACGTGGGGCAACAACGGCGGCGCAGTAGATGCCGCGGCGGTGAATAAACTGCGCGGGCATACGGACCCGGCGAGCAGCAGCCCGATCATTTTGCATATGCGCTGAGAGAGGGCTCCCACGCTCCCGCGTGGGAATGCAACCCGGGGCGCGGTGCGTCCCGCGCTACCAACCATACAAAAGGGTCCAGAGGACACCGCTGGCAGCCACTACCATCCCAAAATAATACGGCCACAACGCCCAGCGCTTGAGGGACAAAGGGACGGCCGCCAGTTCAGCCTCGGTTACCTCCCCTCTTTTGATGTGAAATTTGGGCATTCCCAACAGTTCAGTGATCAGGAGCATGCGATGGAACCTGTCGATATGCTTATTTCTGCCCCAAAAGCGTTTGTTGTCGCAGATCACCTTGTTCTCGCTGAAGTAGCTTTCCAGGGCCTCGAGCTTTGTATACTCAGCGTATAGAGTGAGCCCCGAGAACACGAACACACCTGCACACATAAAAATTGCAAGGATGAGTTGAAAATCCATGCTTAAGCGCCCTCTGGGTGAAAGATCAAATCACCGTCGATCTCTTCGATCTTCCCGCCCAGAAACGCACCGCCAGTGCCGAATACGTTGCCTATCACTGCGCAGGCCAGCGCACCGTTTTCTTTAGCCGCGACGCCAGTGTCAAGCACCCGTGAGAATGCCGCCAGAAACGTGGTGCGTCCCGGGCTACCAGCCATACAAAATGGACCACAGCATACAGCCGGCAAACCACACCATTCCAAAACGATACGGCCACAACGCCCAACGCTTGAGGGACAAGGGCACGGACGCCAATTCAGCCTCGGTTACCTCCCCTCTTTTGATGTGAAATTTAGGCATTCCCAACAGGCCATTGATCACGAGCATGCGATGAAACCTGTCGATATGCTGATTTCTGCCCCAAAAGCGTTTGTTGTCGCAGACCACCTTGTTCTCGCTGAAGTAGCTTTCCAGGGCTTCGAGCTTTGTGCACTCAGCATATAAAGTGAGTCCCGCGCCAACAAACGCCCCTGCAAATAAAAAGATTGCCAGGATGAGTTGAAAATCCATGCTTAAGCGCCCTCTGGTTGAAAGATCAAATCACCGTCGATCTCTCCGATCTTCCCGCCCAGAAACGCACCGCCAGTGCCGAATAGGTTGCCTATCACTGCGCAGGCCAGCGCACCGTTTTCTTTAGCCGCGACGCCAGTGTCAAGCACCCGTGAGAATGCCGCCAGAAACGTGGTGCGTCCCGGGCTACCAGCCATACAAAATGGACCACAG
>NZ_CAWPSZ010000026.1:0-30366 GCF_963890955.1 Pseudomonas sp. MF6747 | reverse complement strand
ATGCCGACATCTACGGCGATCAATTGCCAGAAGACGCGGTAGAGATTACCGAGGATCTGCGTCAGGAGTTGCTAGAGGCTCAATCCCTTGGCAAGCAAATCGTTGCCGACAAGGCCGGTCAGCCGGTAGCTGTCGATCGCCCAGGACCGACTTTTGAACAGCAAGTTGAGCGGGAGCGCTTTTGGCGTGATTCGCTGCTTACCAAAACTGACACGATGGTCACCCGACACAGGGATGAACAGGACGCCGAGCGCGCTACAACCCTAACGACTGCCCAGTATCAGCAAATGCAGGCTTATCGACTGGATCTACGTGACTGGCCGACAAGCCGCTCGTTTCCTTCTGACGCTCATCGTCCGGCCCCACCTGGCTGGCTTGCAGCCTTAACGTAACGACCCGCACTTACGCGGCGTTTTCTTTTCCGTTACGCGTAACAACAAACCCCTAACAGCCTCGCACTCGCGGGGTTTTTTTGTTTATGGAGATTGGGCACATGCCTACTACAAGTCGTTTTCACGGCGTAACAGTAACGCTGGTAGATACCGGCGCGCGCACTATTTCGCTGCCGTCGTCATCCATCATCGGGCTGGTAGACACCTTCACCGTGGCGCCGGAATTCTCCGCACAACCTGGCGACCTGGTGCTACTGACGCGCGAAAGCGAAGCCGTTGCCGCTTTCGGTCCCGACTCCGCTATTACGCGTGCCGCCAAGGCAATTTTTACACGTTCCAAAGCTGTGATTGTGGCTTGCGGCGTCGCCAAGCTTGAAGACAAGGCGTTGCAAACTTCGGCCATTATCGGTGGCGTTAAGGCCGATGGTAAGCGTACGGGGCTTCAGGCCCTGCTGGACGGCAAGAGCCGTTTCAACGCCCAGCCGCGCCTGCTGGTGGCGCCTGGTCATTCCGCTACTCAAGCAGTGGCCACCGCCATGGATGGCCTGGCCGCGAAACTGCGCGCTATTGCAATCGTCGATGGTCCGAACACTACCGACGAAGCGGCCATGGAGTACGCCAAAAACTTTGGCAGTAAGCGTATTTACATGGTCGATCCGGGTGTTCAGCAGTTCGACACTGTGGCGAGCAAGACCATTGATTCCCCGGCGTCGGCCTGGGCGGCGGGGATGTTCGCTTACACCGATGCCGAGTACGGATTTTGGGCGTCGCCGTCGAACAAGGAGTTTGTTGGCATCACCGGTACCACCCGCCCTATCGAGTTCTTGGACGGTGACGAAACGTGCCGGGCAAACCTGCTCAATAACGCGAATATTGCCACCATCATCCGTGATGACGGCTACCGCCTGTGGGGCAACCGTACGCTTTCCAGTGATGCGAAATGGGCATTCGTTACCCGTGTTCGCACGGTCGATATCGTGATGGACGCAATCCTGGCCGGCCACAAGTGGGCGGTGGATCGCAGCATTACCAAGACCTACGTCAGCGACGTGACCGAAGGGCTACAGGCGTTCATGCGTGACCTGAAAAATCAGGGCGCGGTGATCAACTTCGAGGTTTACGCAGATACCGAGCTGAATACGGCGACCCAGCTGGAGCAAGGCAAGGTGTTTTGGAACATTCGGTTTACCGATGTGCCGCCGGCCGAAAACCCTAACTTTCGCGTTGAAGTCACCAATCAG
The DNA here is from genome assembly GCF_963890955.1 of Pseudomonas sp. MF6747. Taxonomy (NCBI): domain Bacteria; kingdom Pseudomonadati; phylum Pseudomonadota; class Gammaproteobacteria; order Pseudomonadales; family Pseudomonadaceae; genus Pseudomonas; species Pseudomonas sp. MF6747. Next base: position 28,733 of record NZ_CAWPSZ010000026.1, on the reverse strand, counting down.
TGGCTGACCGAAGTCCTCGACACTGCCGCCTAAGGAGGCCGCTAAATGATTCCTGAAGTATTGGTGAATACCAACCTGTTCGTGGACGGCATTAGCTTTTCGGGTGACGTGCCAAGCATGACCCTCCCCAAGATCGTGGTGAAGACTGACGAACTTCGCGGCGGCGGTATGGGTGGCTCTATCGAAATGGATATGGGCCTGGAAAAGATGGAGGCCGGTTTTGTCACGACCGGCGTTCGCCGCGAGTCCATGAAGTACCTAGGGCTCGCTGATCAGACCGCATGTAATGCGGTTTTCCGTGGTGCTTTCAAAGGCCAGAAGGGGCGCATCACCCCTGTTGTCGCAACAGTTCGCGGCATGCTCAAAGAGCTGGATATGGGCGACTGGAAAGCCGGTGAAAAGGCCGAGCTTAAACACTCGATTGCCGTCACCTACTACAAGTTGGAAATCGACGGCCGTGTGATGTACGAAATCGACCCCGTTGCCTGTGTCCGCGTTATCAACGGTGTTGACCAATACGCAGCGATGCGCAGCGCCCTGGCCCTTTAAGGATAAAGAACATGAAAGAATCGAACGCAAACACATTGCCTGAATGGCTGGAACTGACAGCGGCCGGCGCCGTGGTCAAGCTCAAGTATCCGCTTGAGGTCGATGGCACCAAGGTGGACAAGATCCAGATGCGCGCGCCGTGCCTGCGCGATCTGCGCGCCGCTGGTGCCACCACTAACGGCGATCAGGAACAGCTGGAAGTGAACCTGCTGTGCAGCCTTACCGAAATCGGAGAAAAGGACTTGGGGGCCATCAAGACGGTGGACTACAAGCGTCTTCAGGAAGGCTATTTTCGCCTGGATAACGAAGTCGGGGTGTGATGCCGGGCAACTGAAAATTATGGCTAAGCGCCTGGCGGCGGAGCTGCATTTTTCGGCCGCCGAGCTTTTGGACATGCCGGCTTCAGACATGGTGTGGTGGCTCACGGATTGAGCCGCTGTTGAACCATCCGACGCATAGGGCAAGCACATGGCAAGCAAATTAGCGCTTGGTATCGTCATTGGTGGGGCTGTCAGTTCCACTGTGGGTTCGGCGTTCAAGGACGTTGAAAGCCGCATAAAGCGCCTGGAGGCAACCGGTGCTAAAGCCCGGGTGCTTCAAAACACCATTGGCGACACAATCCGGCTTCGTGAGGAGTGGCGCAAGGCACACCTGGCGGGTGAAAAGGGCGCAAGCACACTACTAACCAAGCTTGACGCCAACCTGGCCAGCCTCAAGAAACAGGGCATCGAAGTCGGCCGGTTGGAAAAGGCTTATCAAACGTTGGGCCGCACGGCGCGCAATGCTGAGCTTAAAGCGCTGGGCCACCAACAAGTCCAGGCCGGCCGCGAGGGCATCAAAAGCACTGTAGGTCAGGCTGTGGGGTTTTCGGCCGCTGTGGCAGTGCCTACGAAGGTCAGCGCTGACTATGGCGCAATCATTCGGGATATTGCGATCAAGGCGGGCGTTGCCAATGCCCCGCAAGAAAAGCAAATGTCCCAAACCATTTTGCAGACCTCCCGTGATTCGGGCATGGGTCGCAACGAAGTGGCGCAAGTGGTGAACTCCCTGGTTGGGGCGGGCATGGATCTGGCTGAGGCGCTGTCGTATGCGCCTACGGCCGCCAAGTTTGTAGTGGGGCAGGGGGCGGGGGCTGAAGACACCGCGAAGATGATCAACGCCCTAGGGCAGAACGCCAAAATCAGCGACCCCAAGGTCATGCAACAAGCCCTTGAGGCCATCGCCTATCAGGGCCAGGCCGGCAGCTTTGAGGCCAGCGATATGGCCCGATGGGCCCCGGAAATGCTGGCGGGCATGGGCAAGCTGGGCATTACCGGCATGGACGCCGTTACGCAGCTGGGCGCCATGCTTCAAGTTCAGATGAAAACTGCAGGTGGTGCCGATGAGGCGGCAAACAACCTGAAAAACTGGATGGAGAAGATCGGCGCTCGCGATACCGTAACGGCCTACAAGAAGGCTGGAATCGACTATCAAGGCTCCATGCAGACAGGGCTGCAAAAAGGCATGTCGACCCTGGAGGCGAGCTTGGCGCTGGCCCAGCGCTACGTCGCCGCGACGGACCCGGCGAAGGCAAAGGCGATGGCCGAAGCTACTGCAAAGATCAATAAGGAGACCGACCCGGTAAAAGCCAAGGCAATGATTAACTCTTTGGAGCAAGCATTGCGAACCGGCGATATTTTTGCCGACATGCAAGTGAAAGCCGCCCTCACGGCCTACACGCAGAATAAAGCGCTGTACGAACAGCTCAAGAACGAATCCAAGTCTGCCACGGGCATTTTGGATAAGAACTTGGCCGAGCGCCGGGAGGCATCCGCGCAGAAGTGGGCCGAGATGGCGCAGAGCATGGATGACTCTATGCGCATGATTGGCGACGCTATCCGTCCAATGACCGATGGTGTGGCGGATGGCCTGGCTTGGGTTGGCCGTGGGCTTAGCTCGCTGGGTGATGAGTCGCCCAAGGTGGTTTCCAGCGTCGCCGCGATAACTGCCGGACTTATCGCGTTTCGGGGCGTTGTAAGCAGCGTGAAGATCGGCCGGGGGCTTTTGAATATCGCCCGTGGTGGGCTGCGCGGCGGTGATCCAAATATCCCCCAGCGTGTGATCGTGACCAATATGCCGGCCGGGGGCCTTGATGGGCCGGGCATGGATGCCGGTGACAGTAAGCGCCGCAAGAAGGCCAAGAAGGGCAAGCCGTCTTCGGCGGCCGCGAGGGCCCCAACAGCGGCGCCGGCTGCTGCGCCAGTCGAACAGCGTGGAGGAATAAGCACCGGGGGCATGGTCAAGGGTACGGCCATGTTTGCAGCGGTCGATTCGCTGTTGATGGCAAAGGATACCTACGACAACGCAGAAACCCGCGATGAAATGGCTGAGGGTTATGGCGAGGCGGCAGGCAACTTGGCCGGTACTTTAGCCGGCGCTGCGGCTGGTGCTGCCATTGGTTCGATGGTGCCGGTCATTGGTACCGTGGTAGGCGGCCTGATTGGCGCCTATTTGGGCAGTACCGGCGGCCAAGCCCTGGGCGGATATGCCGGGAAAGCTATGTTTGGTAGTGACCCGGCGACCAAGGTAATGCCGGCGGCCGGGCCGCTGATGATGGCCGATGCCGGCAAGAATATTCCGCCGGTGTTGGGGGATATTGCAGCGTCATTCAAAGCGCCGCAGAAAGTGGCGGCGCCGGTGCCGTTGATGCTTCTTCAGCCCCCGACAACGGCGCCCGGGCCGACCTCGAGGACGGAGCCCGTTACGGCGCCAGGGCGTAACGCGGCGCCCGTGACATTGGCGCCTACGCCTGTGCAGGGTGGTCGGGCTGTTCCTGGGCGTGATGCTGCGCCTGCTCGGCCCCCGGTCGTACGTGTGACAGCTCCCGCCGCGCCTGGTGGGCTGCCAGAGCGCCCTAGCAGGCCAGCACTGTTGTTGCCGGTTCCTCTGGGTGTGCCAGCCAGCGGGCGCAAGGGAGAAACGCCGGCACCGGCGTTGATGCCTGATCGTGCCCTTGATGGACAGGGCGTTACGCGTAACGGTCCAAGGTCTGAAGTTGGCGATCTGGTTAGAGCGCTGGCCCAGGCGCCGGCCATTAAGCCTAGTGCGTTACTCCCTAAGCCGGTGCCACCGGTGAAGCCAGAACGGGCGAAGTTTGAGCAGGTGGTGCATGTGACGGCGCCGTTCAGTTTGACCGTGAAAGGGGATGTGAAAGACCCCCAACAGCTGGCCCGAGAAATTGAACCGTACTTGCAAAACCATCGGCAAGAAATTAGCCGTCAGCTTTCAAGTGCAAGTCTTTTTGATGAGCCTCATGTGGGGTAAGGGGTGGTAGTGGACAAAGACACGAAAGACCCGGGGTACTTAGACCAGCTCCAGGCCGGGCTTAAGTACCTGGCCACGACTGGAGAGGCCGGCCGGCGTAGCCTCGATGGAATGCTTGGTCCCCTTAATGGGGCTATTGGCGAAATCACTGGGGCGGCGTCGGAGTTGGAGGGGCTGCCAGTGATTGGCCCGGCCGTCGGTGAAAAACTTCAGCGCGTAATGCGCGGCGTGAACGCAGCCCAGGCAAAGGTCGGCACTGTGTTGGAGACCTATAACAAGGCTTCCCGAGCCGTGTCGCAAATTGACGAACGTATGGGAGTGCTGAAAGAACAAGCTGGGAGGGCCGGGGCGGCGATCAACAAAATTGCCGGCAAGGTCAGTCCGTCGCTGGCCAACATCTTCCCCACGGGAGCGTTTGCCACCAACGCGACGCCGGCGCCGGAGGCGGTTAAGCCGTTCCCGCACCTGCTGATCATCCAGCCGCTAGACCCTAAGGAAGAGCCGTATTTCTTCAACTTGGATACGGCGGCTTTTGATGAGCTGCGGCGTTCTACCGAATTTCGCTGGGCTTCGCAGGAGCGTTTAAGCCGGCGGCCGGCGCAGCAAGCCGTGGGCATGGGCGAAGAGAAAATGACGCTCAAGGGCGCCATTTTTCCGGGCTTCAAGGGGGGGTTAAAGCAGCTGGATACGCTGCGCCGCATTGGTTCGCGTCTTCTGCCGTTGGGGTTGACCACCGGCTATGGCCATGTCCTGGGCAACTGGTGCCTCAAGAATATTGAGGAAGAACAAAGCGCGCTGTTGCCAGGTGCCATTCCGCGCAAACAGGGGTTTACTTTGGAGTTTGTGCGCTATGGCGACGACATGCAGAACAGCTGATGGGGATGTGTTGGACACCATTTGTTATAACTTCTATGGCCACCTGAACGGCACCATGGAGGCCGTGTTAGACGCCAATCAGGGACTGGCCGATGAGGTGCAGCCTTACCGCGCCGGCGTGGTCATTGTGCTGCCTGACCTGCCTGCCGCGCGGGAAGAAGTCGTGATGTTGTGGGATTAGCCTTGGTCCGCCGCCTCTCGGCATTCCGTCTCGGCCTTGGCGTAGCTGTCGAACGCGTTATCGAAGCGTTTGGCATCGTTGGCTATCAGCCCTTGCCAGGCTGATGCCGCGTCTATAGCGGCTTCATTGCACTTGTGAAAGGGCGTAAACAGCACCCCAAACCGTTGCGCTTCATCCTCAAGCGCGGCCAGCGCTTGAGCCTGTCGACGCTTTAGGGTGGGGTCAGCTTGCGGGCTTCTGAGCTGTTCCATTCCCTTCTCTACAGTCGACCTCAAGCGCTCGATAAACGCCAGCGCCTGGCGCGCTGTGGGTGCTGTTGCGGGCGGTTTCGGCTCGCTGGTTATCTGGTTGGTCGTTGGGTCGGGCTCGCCCAAATCAATAATCCTGAGCTTTTCCTCGCCGATAGCTGGCAGGGCAGCGCAAGCGAGCAATCCCGCTAGGCAAATCCGTTTCATCCATTCATTCCTTACTGGCTGATTGATCAGCCGCAAATTCTATAGCGGCCAGGCCCTGAGTCTATCCGTCATTCGGGATCGCCCAATGAAACCAACTTTTCGCATCGTCGCGGACGGCGCTGATATTACCGCTGCGATTAACGATCGGCTTTTGCTGCTGCGCACTTCGGACAAGCCCGGGATGGATTCCGACGAGTTTGAGTTGCGCATTGATGACCGTGACGGTGTGGTCTCACTCCCGGCGCGCGGTGCCGGCATTGAGATTTACCTGGGCTATGTCGGCAGCGGGTTGGCCCGCCTGGGCCGTTATGTCGTGGACGAGGTGGAGTTGTCCGGCCCGCCGGACACCTTGGTAATCAGGGGCAAGGCCAGCGACATGCGCGGGAGCGGCAAGACTATTCGCAACGGCAGCTGGGAAAACGTGCCGCTGTCGGAAATCGTGCGCGATATCGCGGCCAGGAACGGCTGGCAGCCGGCATGTTCGGTCGCCACGAAAGTGCCCAGGACTGACCAGCTGAGCGAGTCAGATTTTAATTTCATCACGCGCTTGGCCAAGCAATACGACTGTACGGCGAAGGTCGGTGACGGAAAGCTTGTAGTCATGCCCAGGCAGGGTGGGCAAAGCGCAAGCGGGAAGGCGTTGAGCGTCGTTACCGTAACGCGCAGCGATGTAAGCCGCTGGCAATTCAGGCTGGGCGACCGTCATACCCACAAAGCCGTGGCGACCAAGCACCAAGACAAGGCCACTGGAAAGCTTTCGATTGTCACTCTGGACAACGAGGATGCCCCGGGCGGTCTGCCCCCAATCCACACAGACCGGCACATCTACCCCAACAAGAGCGCCGCTGAGCAAGCGGCCAAAGCCAGGCTTTCCGCCTTCAACCGGTCAACCGCCGGCGTGCGCCTGGAAATGCCCGGCCGCACTGATCTATTTGCAGAGCGGCAAATCAACGCCCAGGGCTTCAAGGTGGGTTTGGATGGCGAGTACCTAGTGGATTCGGTGGAACAGGTTTTCACCCAGTCGGGCTGGAGTACGACCGTTGAATGCAATGGCGGGAAAAAGGGTAAGGCCACCGCCAAAGGCAAGAAAAAGAAGAAACAACAAGGCCCGGGCAAGGTTGTAAACCTTTGACCCGGATTTGTTGCCACTGATGCCCGCCAGGCGGGGTTTATCCTGTTAGGAGTCTGTATGCCGATCACCCAGCAGCAATTGCTGCAAATCCTCCCGAACGCCGGCCGCCAAGCCGGCGTTTTTGTTCCTGTGCTGAACACGGCCATGGGCCGCTATGGCGTCGTTGGCAAGCTGCGCGTGGCCGCGTTCATTGCTCAAATCGGGCACGAGTCAGGCCAGTTGCGGTGGGTGCGCGAGATATGGGGGCCCACCAAGCAGCAAGCCGATTACGAAGGCCGCGCAGACTTGGGCAACACCCAGAAGGGTGACGGCTCGAAGTATCGCGGCCGTGGCTTGATCCAGATCACCGGCCGGGCCAATTACGCAGCGTGCGGCGAGGCGCTGGGCCTGGACCTCATTGGCAGTCCTGAGCTGCTGGAGCTGCCACAGCATGCGGCGATGTCGGCGGCGTGGTTCTGGTCGACGAGGGGGTTGAACGCCCTGGCAGACGCCGGCTCTTTCGACCGCATCACGCGGATTATCAACGGTGGCCAGACCGGCCGGGAGGATCGTTTGGAGCTGTGGGCCAAGGCCAAGGTGGTGCTATGTCTGCCCTCGGCCTAATCCCCGCGCCGCTGCGGCCCTGGGCGTCTGTAGTGGTGGTGCTGTTGATCGCCGGCGCTGGCGCCTGGTGCGCCTGGACTGTGCAGGGCTGGCGTTACGGTAGCTTGCTGGCCAAGCAAGAAATCAAGGCCGCCGAGAAGGCGCGAGACATTGCGGCGGCGACGGCCGCGCAGCTCAAGCACGAGCAGGACCAGCGCCTGGCCCTGGAAGACCGAATGAAGGCCGACGAAATAACCCACTACAAGGAACTCACTGATGCAAAGAAAGCTCGCCAGCTTGTGTTTGATCGCCTTGCCACTACTGATTTGCGGCTGTCAGTCCTCCTCGCCGGTGGAGCCATCCGCTCAAGTGTCGAGGGGGTGTCGACCGCCACCAGCGCCGGCGGCGTGGATCATGGAGTCACGCGCGCCGAACTTGACCCAGCGCATGCTCAACGAATTGTCGGCATCACCGGTGACGGCGACGAAGGATTGACCGCACTGGCGGCTTGTCAGGGCTGGGTTTTAGAGGCTCTGAAGACGGACAAGGCGCCCAATTTATAGGCGGCTAAAGCCCGTGGGCGTGGGATCTGACGAACCACTACTGTATATATATCCATGTGTTCTGCCAGTGAGTAGAATGCTTGGCAATAGCGACAGCAAGGATTGAGTAGAAATGTCCATAAATGGAAACCCTTTGATAGGTGAGACCAACGGCGATACCATCGCTGGAATACACGCTTACATGACATGGTTGTTGCAGGTGACAGACAGCGACGATCAAACCCCCAAAGGCATGATTTGCTCTTTACGGCTAGTATTGGGGGCAGTCGGCAGCCTGCAAGGCGAGGCCGAACAAGAAAAAATCTGAACACTTTTAGTGTTGCGAGGCGAGTGGCGTGGTATATTCGCGCTGGTTGGCCGAGTGGCCAAAGAGTTTAGAGATAGAAAAAACAAGGGTTTAGAAAAGAAAAAAGCCCGGGGTTGGCGCCCCAGGCTTTTTGGAGATCGGCGAGAAAGAAACTCTACGCGACCGCAGCAAGGTCAGAGTTTAGCCGTCGGTCTTCTTCTAAGCAAGCGTATTGCTCAGGGGAAAGAGTCAATGACCGACGTATCGACCTGTCTGGGTCGGCCTTCCATCATGTGGGGGCGCAATCCATACCCGCACTCCGGGGAAAACCTGGGTACGGGCAACCGTTGTGGCCACAATCCGCTTAAACCGGAATTCCACTTGTTCAGTGAGCCGGAGTGGTCGACCTCGATTCCGCAGGTTATGCGTAAGCTGGTCGAGGCGGTCAAAGGCTATTACTACGCCCCGCTTAATATTCTCCCCAGCCTGGGCAACCTCAACGGCCGGCGTAACAAGTCCGGTGACCCACGCAAAAACCGATCAGAGGCCCGCGCCGTAGAGGTGCTGGTCATGCGCGCTATTCTGTACTTCACCGAATACGCGTCGCTGAGGGTTGGCACGCCGAAAGCGGATGGCCAGTTTATCCCGCGCAGTTGTACGGAGCTGGCCGCCATTGCCGGGCTGTTGAAGAAGAAAAAAGACCCCGCGCATCCTGACGAGCCATCCGAACGGTTCTGGCGTGCGTTTAGGCGTCTGCGCAAGGCCGGTGCCTTTGATGTCTACCTGCAATATGTCGAAAAGCCGGATGGCACCAAGCGCGCCCGGCCGGCGATCAAGCGTGTAAACGAAAACTTCCTAGTAGCCCTGGGCGCCGTGTCATTTGAGGCGCTTAAGAAGTTTCGCACCCACTGTTCCAACGAGATTAAGAAGCTTCGCCGGGGCTACAAAGAGCGGTTTCCCCGCGAGTTTGATGCAGACAATGCCCGTAAAGGCTTGCGGCGTGCCCAGGGCGAAAGCGGCGTGGTGACGCACGCTGTTGGCCAGCGCCGCGCCAAGACCGTTAACTATGACGACGCGAAAGCTGAGTATGCGGCTGAGATTCGCGATCGGCACGCGGAGTTGCTGCGTAACCACTCTGACCTATCACAGTCTGAAGTTTCTCGCCGTGTCATGCGCGAGTTCCCCGCCTTCCACGACTGGTTACGAGAACGACAGGGCGACTAACGCCCGTAGCCCCACATCTCTCCCTCCCTTTGCGCTATCAGCCCTGATAGCGCTTCACCGTGCCTGCCTGGCACGGTTTTCCCCTTAGCATGCCTACCCTCGACGTTTACTCCTCACCAGCGCCTCTATTTTTTGATGATTTTATGCCTGCGCGCAGCCCAGGAAGGGCGCCCGCGCCGGCAGACCTTTAAAGTGAAATATTAAGTGTTTTAGATAGAAAATTAGGCGTTCTACCAGTTTTTTAAGTACCCCCTGTGCTTCTGCTGTTTCTCTCTGAGGAGAGAATCTTTAGATCTAACCTCAGCTACGCAGTGGTTAGCCCTTTGTTTTAATGCCTCTGCAAGCCGAGAGCCGTTTTATGACGCAGCCCATGGCTGCAACTATGCCGCCCGCACTTCGTGCCTACGGCACGGCGGGACGCTGAGCCAACCGTGCCGCCTCCGTTTCTCCAGCTGTAGGCCCGCTCCAGTTGCTGCACGCCATTCAACACTCAACACGACAGAAACCTTTGCAATGGCGTTTCGCGCCTTCACGCGCCTGCCTGCGGCTCGTGCCGCTTCGCGTCACAGTTGATCAGGTTGAGGGGTGGGCTTACTCGCGTTATTCACGCTGTCCTTGCTATGCGCCGGATGTGGCGATGTTGGGAGCGTAATGTACCCAGTGCGGCGCTAGTGCTCTTGCGCGCCTCCACGGGGCTCTGAGGCGGCCAAAAGTGACGGCGAATCATCTTGCACTTGTTATCGGTTTCGATAACAATGGTGCGACGGAATTCGGAATATTCGCATGAAGCTGCTTACTTTTCTTGGTGACACCCTGGACCAACTGCGGGAATTTCCGCCGGCCGCTCAGTCAATGGCAGGCTATCAACTGGACCGAGTTCAACGTGGTATCGAGCCGGAAGATTGGAAACCAATGAAAACGATTGGCCCAGGTGTGCGGGAGTTGCGCGTGCGGGAAGCGTCCGGCGCATTTCGGATCATCTACTTGGCCACCCTGCCGGATGCTGTATATGTCTTGCATGCGTTCCGTAAAACAACGCAGAAGACCGAGAAGCGCGACATTGACTTAGCAGCCAGTCGGCTGCGCGACCTGATGAGAGGCACTCTATGAGCAACGAACAAACATTCGGCAGTGTGTGGGAAGCCCTGGCCGATACCCCCCAGGAAGCGGCCCACCTGCAAGCCCGATCTGGCCTGATGATCGAGCTTAATGAAAATATCAAAGCTTGGCCCGGTACTGACACCGAAAAGGCTCGTCGCCTGGGAATTACCAAGCCACGCTTTTCCAACCTCAAGGCCGGTCGGGTTGATCTTTTTAGCCTGGATGCATTGGTTGACCTTGCCGCCTCGGCCGGCCTGGTGGTGCGCGTACAGTTGGCCGCCGCCTGATAAGCATGTTTAGCGTTATAGCTATTAAGCTAAATAGCTATCACTGAGGATTGAGCTTGTACGTGTTGAGATTGCGTGACGGGTCACATGTAGGTTGTGATGCGAGCGAAATAAGTCAGGCATGTGCACAAGCGTTGCGCTTGCAAGCCGCGCTTGAAGTCAGAGGGCAGGTGGTTGATTGCCTGGCTGTTCTTGGGCTTGATCGGCCTGGGCTATTCGATGTTCCACGGCTTGACGGTTTTAGGCCTACGGCTGGAGAGGTCCGTGCCTTGGTGACAGTGGCAGGGATGACGGGCGGCCAGGTTGCGCGTTTGGTAGGAAGTGATCCCCGCAAGTTTCGCGCATGGGTTGGTGATGAAGTATCTATGCCCTGGGCCGCCTGGCACATTCTGGCTGTCTATCTCGGGCTGTCTGAACCTATGAGGCATATTGCTAAATAGCGTTTTAGCTTAATAGCTATAACTGCATTGTCAGGAGCCGCCAGAGCGGCTTTTTTTACGCCTGTTTTTTAGCGAATAAGCTAAATAGCTATTGTGCTAAATAGCTATTACTGTAGAATTTCAAGCACGGCCAAGCAGCTCGCTAAGGCCAAACCGGAGTTCTACCGATGAATCAAGCCAAGCCACTGACTGAGGCGCAGCAAATTGCCGGCGCCATCCTTGACCAATTGGGCGCGCGTCGCTTCCTGATGATGACCGGTGCCCGTGAGGTGGCGGCCACGACCAAAGGTCTGCAATTCAAACTGCCGGCCAACTTCGCATCAGCAGGGATCAACATGATCCGCATCGAGCTGAACGAAATGGACACTTACGACGTAATCGCCGGTCGCTGGGCGCGCTTCGACTTCACCGAAAAGGCCCGTGAAGACGGGATCTACTGTAAGGATCTTCAACGATCCTTCACTCGCCTGACTGGTCTCGATACCCACCTTTAAGGATGTAGCCCCGGCAAGCCGGGGCTAGCGTTGGAGTTCCCTCAATGACCCGTAAGAAAACCATGGCGTATGTACCTCTTGAAGAGCGTCCCGAGTTCATTGCAGCGGTCGAGGCGTTGCCATCTGACCCTGCCGAGCTGGAGTTACGCGCTTCGCGTGTGCGTCAGCTTTATCATGACGCCATGCTGGCCGGTGATGTGCAGGTGCTGGATGACACGAGCGTGGTCTATCGCGCTTGCGTGATTAAGCTCAACGGCGGCACGCACTTCGGGTGTGCCGGCATCCAGAAAGAGCTGGAGGCAAAATTTGCCGCGACGCCTGGTCAGGTGCCAGGGTGGGGTCAGGCGGGGGAGTTCCTGCTGGAAGTCGAGGGCATGCGCATTGTGGTCAGAATGTGCCCTGACTCGATGTCGAATCACTGCGGTGCCGAGTTGAGCGCGGTTGACTTTGATAAGCCGTTTTTGAGCGCTACTGGCTACCGGCATCAGTACATGCATGCCACGCAGCACCTGGGGCGCACGGTGGATCAGGCGGTACGTGCCGAGGTGCTGGAGCTACTGGCCGGCGAGGGTAAGGCGGCCGCGATTGATCGCGAATACGCGGCGAAGAAAGACCGCAAGGTCTGGCCGTGGTTAGCCGATGCGCTGGCTGGCGTGCGCGCGGATGGCCAAATGGCCATGTTCGGCGATGCGCCGAAAGACCCTGACGCCAAGGTGCCCTTAAGCAACAAAGAGCGGCAGCGGCTATTCCGGCAACGAGCGCGCGAGCGTAAGCAAGCACAGGCCGCCGAGGGCGTGCAGGCCATCAAGTTGACCCGCACTGACCGCATGGTGCTGAGCCTGGGTGTACTGGCTCATGAGGATCTGGATCACCGCCACAACAACTGGGCCACCACTAAGAAGCCCGGCTTTGATGCGTTGCTGACGAAGCTGTGGCCAGAAGGCGATAACGGCCGCTACCTGGCTGAGCCGGGTCGCAGCACTTACCGGCCTGCCGCGTTCTTGCGCGACGAGCTGGAGCGCAAGCGTATGGAAAACCTGCGGCTGATAGAGGCGTTAAATAGCGCGGCTTCCGTCGCCGATGAGCGCGCCGCAATGGCTAAGCGCATTGAGTCGTTGGAGCGGGAGCAGGCTTTGCTGGAGGCCGAGCGCAATAAAGCGTTTCAGGCCAACTACACGCTGACTAAGCGCCTCAAGAATGCAGGACTGTCGACGGACTACCGAGAGCAGCCTGGCGAGTAAGTCAGGCGTTACGCATAACGAAATGATCACCCGAATGAAGCTGAACGCTCAAACTTTCCCGCAAAACCCTGATCATGCGAACGGTACCTGTGAGGCTTGCGGGGAGGCATGTGCGGTCTATGGTTGCCGTTGGTGTCCTGGCTGCTACAACGCATCCAGTGCGGCCGTTCGTGAAGACAGCCGAAAAGCACGGTTATTGCGAGCAACTATATGCAACTTTAGAAAGTTGGCAACTTCCACAAGTTAGTTATACTTTTGAACATTATAATATTTATTGAAAATAGTTTGGTTTTGCTATTGCGCTTCTCTTTTTAAATGTTATCGTATTTGTAGCAGAGAGAACATTGAGCCTTATAAGATAGTTTTGTAGTGGTGATTTGCCTGCGAAAATAACTAATAATAAGAGGGCGTTTATGAAAAAACCGAAAGAGTTGTATAAAACAATAAGAGTAGTTGCGTGGGTGGTTTTGATGGTTTTGCAAGGCGGGGATGTGCCCACGGGAGAAGGCCCTAAAGGCCAGCAATACGGGCCTCAAAGGCCGGTAGAAAGGCTGATTTGTCAGCCGGAGGTGATACCTCAACAGCGGTAAAGCTGCGTAAGTAAGCATAAAGAAAGTGACCATGACGGTCCTTTTTTTTTGCCTACCAAAAAGTGAAATAGCCAAGTTGGCCAGATGCCGCAATATTATAATATGTGACGGCCTGTCGGGATAAACCAAACCTTACCAGGTGCAAGCGGTCTACCAGGTATACCCGACTTATTGCAGGCTGCCCAATGAACCCAACTACGCAAACCCCCAACCTGGAACAGTGGCAATCGCTGTATGACGATCAGGCCGCGTTGCTCAAGGATCCCGAAGGCCACCAGCGGACGCTGATCGAGCTGGCCAACCGGTTGCACGCCCAGGGCGTGATTGATGCCGGCGAGCTGGCCGAGCTGCTGGAGCAAGCCGACGCGGCGTATGCGTGGGGGATCGAGGAAAGCCCGCAAGCGTGACCCGTCACGCGGGGACTGATCGGTCCAAAGGTGGGAAAATCCCACCTTTACGGGGTGTTTTAGTCCTTCACTTTTGAATGACCTGTAACGTCGTCAAGGGAAGGGCCACGACGATAGGGGCCGGTGGTTCCAGGTGGAGTTGGGTTTGAATGAGGGCCGTTAGGGTTAGGGCACTTATGGTGATGTTGAGGACCAATGAAATGTGGTCGAGGGTTGATTTTAAGGACATGGAAAGTTTTCTCGGTATGTCCCTGTATTTAGCGATTTCAGTTGCAAACTGACGTTAAAAACCGACTTTTTTTGAATTATTTTTCAGGCGGCCGCGTGACCCATACACTTGGACCCGTAACACTCGAAAGGAGCCCCGGCCGTGGCTGAGCAAACCCCCCACCAGTTGGCCGCTTATGCCGAGGTCAGCGACGCCCTGGACTTGGAAGGCTACGGCGATCTATTGAAGGGCGAGGCGGTCGACGTGCGCGACGCTGTGGCTCAGATGCAGCTGGACGCCGAGCAGATGGCCGAACGGGCCGCGCGGCTGCACCAAGTGTTGGCCGAGGCTGACGCCCAGGCCGACCAGGAACGCCGCGCGGCGGATCTGGAGTAAACCCAAAGGAGCTGGCTGTTCCATCCAGGAACGGCCACCAGGACGACAAGGAGTAAAGCAATGACCGGACAATTTAACCCCGAACTGAGCTACGAGCTGATCTATGAGGGCAACCGCCTGGGCGTGGTGCGTAAGGGGCTGTATTACGAAGGGCCAGCAGCCTGGCGAGTCGGAGAGATTCACGACGGGAAGTTTTATTACAACGGCAAGGCCGCCGGCACTGTCGACGGGCTGACCGTGACTAGGACCGAACCCAAGCCGCAAACGCTGCTGCAACTGGTGCCGCTGGAGGAATAAGCGCGTCGCGCGGGAATAATCCGCCCGTTACCAATCACGAACTGAAAGGAACCCCCGCCTTGCCACTGATAGACAGTGAAACCCTCAAACCTGCCTGTGAGGTTTATCAGGCTGCCCGGGAAGCCTGGGATGCCGCCATGACAGCGCTGGCGAAGGCTAATACCGCCCAAGTGTCGCCCTCGGAGCTGCAACGGCTGCATGACGAAGTGCACCAAACGCATGAGGCCGTGTTTGCGGCCGGTGCCGAGCTGGCCGAGGAAGTGGCCGCCGCCATAAGCGGGATTGAGCGCGCCGCGCGGGAGTGACCTGCAGGATTACCAATAACGCCGCTTATGTCAAAAAGGCCCCCACACTTACGCCAGGTGTGGGGGCCTTTTTTTGTGCACTCGGAAACCAGAACCCCCTAGACTGGTACACCAGCCCCCCCTAGACTGGTTTTACGCACTGACTCTCACTTACTCGAAAAGGAATTGCCCCATGCCGTTGCCCGTCACGCCGTACTTTGAACAGCGCCTGGCCTCCCTTCACGCGCTTTCCCCTGACGTGGCCAAACTGGCCGAGGCTATCGCTGACGCACAATTGCCGGAGGTGTTGGCGGAATCGGCACACAGCCAAACAGAAAAGCTCTTTGATCGCCTGGATGCAGTGGCTTGTCAACAACCCCGGTGCGTGTACCGTCTTGGCGTTTGGCTGTATTCCCTGGTGGCCTTTAAAGCGCTGACCCGCGCCCATGCGGATGTCTTTATCGATTTTGCGACAGTGCTGGGCGGGCCTGACGGAGTAGTTGAAAATGAGCATGCGTGACAAAAACGTGGCCCGTCTTGACGCGGCCGCCGCGCGGCGCCGGGAGCTGAGGCCATGATCGGGGAGGCCATCCAGTCGGACACGCTAAAAGCCCTGGTCAGTCAGCACGCGATCCGTGAAGCGGTAGTAGGCCGCGTGGCCGGCGACGATGCTAAGTGGACGCTCTCTATCCGTCTGGGCGGTCCTACGGCGCGCCTGGTGCCGGTGCGCTCCCGGCGGGAGGCCTTGCGCACCTGGGCGAGCCTGACGGCCGTAGGCCGCTTTGCTGATGCAGTGGGCCTGCGCGGCTTCACCGTCGAGCTGTGACTACACGCCTTGTTTGCGTGCCGCTTTGTCCAGAGTTTCGGCCAGGATCTGCGCCGAGGTGCTGAGCGCGCTGTAGAGCTTGCCCAATTCCAATTCCGGCATGCTGGAGGGTGCGCGCTGGTACTCGGCGTGTAACCTACGGAAGTCGGCCAGGGTTTCCAGTTCAAACGGCGACAGGTCCAGGGTGATCGACATAGGGCTATCTCGGCAGCGTTACGCGTAACGGGGAAATCCACAGACGAAAAAAAACCGCCTTAGTAGGGCGGTTTTTCTTTGCAGGTCCGGTTAGTGGCCGGGCTTGCATGCTCACAGGGAACACTAGCGTTCGCTGATCCTATCGAGTTTACGGTTTAGCGTAAATAAATAATCGTTATTTAAGATCTACGGTCGATTATTCCGGGCGTTTCGTCGAAAAAACCAACCCCGGCAAACGCCCATTCTACGGGGCTTTGGCCTAATTTATATGCATTTTTGCATTTGTTGAGGCCATCCGCCGCAACACAAAGGCTATTTTTTCATTATATTGCGTGTAGTTCCGCGTTCGTCACCCTTTGAGGTTGGCCGGGCATGCGCGCGAATTTTGGACCGACTGCCACGGGCTAGTAATCCGTGTCGGGTTTTATGCAGGAGGCCCTTAGCCCAGCCGCCTCACAGGGAACACTAGCGTGTTATCCCAAAGGTTCGCGTATCCCGATAAGCGCGCTGGAGGTTAGGCCCAACTACGGGAGGGCCGCAGCATGTTTAAGCTTTTGAAACGTGCGTGGGACTTCGTGGTGGTTTGTGTGCGTCTTCATCACGCTTACGAAACGCTGCGAGACTATCTTGATGGCCTGTAGAGGCTGACAGATGGGACCGTTCTGGCTTTTGCCAGGGCGGTTTTTTTTGGCCTAGGAAAAAGCCCTTGGCGCAGTACGTCGAATCTGAGACAGACTTGAGACGGATTTGAGACACAAAAAAACCGCCGTTGGAGGGGCGGTTGATTTGTGCGTTCCGAATTGGAGTTCGGTTTGCGGTTCGCTGAAAGCGCTGACGAATCGAGCATAAATTACGGTTGCACCATTGCGCAATACGTCCGCGAATAATAACGCCGCTTCATCGTGCATACATTTGAATCATCGTAATGACCCGAATTACTCAACGAAACCTGATAGAAGTGTTCGTGTAATCCACCGAACTGCGCCGAACTCCACGCATATGCGGCTGATTGGGCCATATTTAGGCTGATTTAGCCGTGCTGGTCGGATTGTCTAGATCGTCACGAATGAGCGCAGTCAAGGGCTTGGCGCGAAATTGCATATTTATTTCAAAAAAGCACTAAAGTGCTTTTTTCTGTCGTGGGTTTTGCGGTATTACGTAAGTCGTGGGCAGGTAATGCCCTGGCCCCTTCTGCCGCGTCTGGAAAACGTGCCGGGATTTGGGAGGGCCGACAGACACCTGGCTCGCTGAAAGCGCTGACACCTTTCAGTAGAACCGCTGCCTTGCCCGGTAAGGGCAGCGGGGCCAGGCTCCTTTGAGGAAGCCGCCTATGCGTCTTTTCAAATTGAGTTGCCGCGCCGCGTGGGAAAGTTTCTGCGCGCTCGTAAAGGTCGCCCAGGGCTACCGGGTTTTTTCCTGGCTGCGCGATCACTACGACGACTTTTAACCTGAACAGGCCCCGCACTTGCGGGGTTTTTTTCGCCCATGAAAAAGCCCCGCCAGGTGCGGGGCTTGGGTCTGTGGCGCCTGGTGCTTAGTTTGATCCTTGGGCTGTCCATCCCTTCGCTTTCATGTCTCTCTGAATCAGTTCCATGACATACGCCTTGCGGGTGAGGCGGTGTGTTGCCAGGAAAATGTCCACCTCGGCCTTGAACTCAGCGGGTACCTTCATGTTGAAGTCTACGATATCGCCGCTTGATGGTTTCGCGGTGTGGTTGCCGACTGCTGCTGTATCGCTTGCTGTGGCTGGGGGTTCACCTTTGCCACTGTTGCGCTTTGCTGGTGGCTTAACAGCGACTACTACCGGGGTGGACGTGGATTTTTTGGTGGTCATGGCGGTGATTCCGTATTCGATTGCGGTTAGCATAATAGCTATTTAGCGAAATAGCTAACTTAAGCTGTGAGGGCTTCAAAGCGGGCAACTGCTGCGCTGATAACTTGAGCAGCTTGTTCGCGCGGGCCTTTAAAAGGCGTTTCAATTAGGGATAGCCCCGCATCATGAGCGCGGCTGAAGGCGGTTTTCTTTGGAATAGACCCGTCCAACACATCGAAGCGCGTTTTACCCAAGTAGGTGCGGGCTTCGTCAACCTCAAGGGTGCTGGTCCCTGTCAGGCTTAGAGCGAACACAATGCGATTAACAGGTACACCGTCGCGGTCAACAAGCGCGTTTGCCAGTGCTACAGCGGGCTCCAAATCGTCAAGGGAAACCCCTGTAGGGATGATAACTAGGTCGGCTGCCTTGGCCATTACAGCGGTGGCTTTGCTTGCCTTCGGAGCGCCGTCAAATATCAGCATATCGCAGTTGCTGGCCTTGCTTAGGGCTTGTTCGGGGTTCCCAAACTGGCGGACGGTAATAGTGGGTTCTACGTTCGCTCGCAGGCGGCGCTGCTGCCAGGCAGTAGCTGTGCCCTGATCAATATCCATGTCAGCAATCTCGGTTTGCCATCCCGCCGCGGCAAATGCGGTGGAAAGTGCCCGAGCAATTGAGGACTTAGTGGCACCTCCCTTTTGTGAAACGACTGCGATTATACCGGTCATACGGTCTCCCTCTCTGTGCTAATTAGCGAAATAGCTAAAGATTGGCAGAGTATAAGCGTCGCTCTAAACAGGTCAAGCTATTTAGCTAAATAGCTATTTAGCTAATATGGAAAAGGCGTAAGCTATATGCTGCGCTGGTGATGCTTTGGACTTGGGAGTTGTGCCCTTTGCCGCCCGCTGTGCTGGGGGATGAGCGCACATAACGGATGGCAGTGGGGGTGGTGCGGGAGCGTCGGCCGCTACGTGTACGCAGGGCGTCGCTTGGATGCTCGGCAACGCTGGACAGGGCCAGCAGTATGCATAGAGCGCGGGAGCATAGAACGCCCAGGGTGAAGCCGCGGGCGATCATATGCGGGTGAGTTTTAGCGCCGAGCTTGGATTTTATGCTGGACTCGATGTGACGCATGGCCACGGTGTCGGCCTTAATGCCGGCACCTATCTGGCTGGGGGATTCGCCATTGGCGAGACCGACCAAAACGGCAAGCTCGTCGTTGGTGAGGTTTTGCCCTGGGAAGCCTATAACGTCTTCCCCGACCACTTCGTGTACGGCTTGCATGAATACCTTCCCTGGCTTTTTTTGATTATGCGGCGTTCGATATCTGCAACTGGCCGGTGACGACTGCCAATTTGCGCATTTCCGCAGCCAGCACGACCGCGATATCTGCAATGCTTTCTAGCGCCTCTGTGGTGTCGCCTGTTTCGATTGCCCGTGCTGCCAATGCCTCAATGCCGGAGACTATCGCGGCCTTGTGGTTGATTTGGGACACCAATGCTCGCCGATTTTCCTCGGTGAAGATGGATACGGCGGTGGGATGATCGAGCGAGGCGAGGCTACCTGATGACATGAATACTACCCTGTATAAGTGTTGTTTACACTTTAAGTGTAAATTATAGGTATACGAAAGCCCCAAAAAGGGGCATTCGGTTAGCGGATGTGAGTGATTATGTTAACGCGACCAAGGATTTGTAGGGAGGCTAGTTTTTCCGCTGTGAGCAACTGGTCCGGGTAGTTGTCGCGATCTTCCGCCTGAATTTTGTAACCGCCTTCAAGGTCTTGGCGTATCCAGCGAAGCCAAACTCTGCCATTGATCATCAGGCCAAATAGATCGTCCCGCTGCTGAACGCTGGTCGCCGTCCGGTCTATCAAAACGCGATCACCTTCCTCAATGACGCCCCTCATGCTGTTGTCTTGGGCAACGAATGGCAGTAGCTGGTTATGGTCCAGTCCAAGGTCAGTAAGGAATGTTCGCTTAAAAGCCAAAGAGTCATCACCCACGTCTATGACGCCTTGAGCGGTCGGGATACCTACGGGCTTTGGTACTGTGTAAAGGGATGCTTCAGGGGCTGTTCCGTCGTTGTCGCTGAGGCCGCCGATCCACTCGGGTTTTTTCTTGAACAGTACGCCCAGTTCTACGAATTGTTCTATTTTTGGAGTGCGGATCTGCTGTTCCCAATTCCCGTAACGGGACGGGGTAATGGTCTCGCTAGAAATCTGAGAAAGTCGGCGTGCTGTTTCTTCAACTGTCCAGTCTTCGGCAGTGCGACAGGCGCGAATGCGCTGGGCAATTTTACGGCGAATGTCCGTCATGTTTTCTTGAGTCCTACAAGCGACGTGAGCGCCTGGTTGATCGCTGATCGGGGGCTATTGATCTGAATATACACTCTAAGTGTAAATAACCACAAAAAAAGCTTGCAAAATTGAGGACTGATAGTCAGTCTAAACACTAATAGTGTTTATCGGACTTTAAGTGTGGAATTTACTCCCTGGATTGAAAGCCTAGCCGATAACGATGCCCTGAGCGTCGCGGCTGAGCTATTGGGGGAGAAGCGCAGGACGGTTGCGTCCTGGGTACGTTTTGAACGGGTACCGTCATTTAAAGCCGCCATGAACATCTATGAAAAGTCGGGTGGTCGTGTCGACTTCAACGGCATCTATATGCCTTTTCTGAAGGCAGTAGTGGAAGGCCATGCCCGCTTTTCTTAAGTTGGCTGGCCTGTCTAGCCTGGTGATTGTCCGCAAACTGGAACAGCGTTTTGGTGCGGTTGGCTTCGGTCGACTGATTAAGGTGCTTGAGCTGGTTGGGGAAGTCAGTTTGTCTGTTGCCGATGAGCCTTGTGTCATCGCATGGGCTGATGTTCTGGAAGGCTTGCAGGCTGATGACATGAAGGCCTGGGAGTTTTTGACGTATTGCGAGAAGGCCGGAGCGTTATGCGTAACGCGCGACGAAGGCCGATTGCAGGTGACGCTATGCGCCGAGCTGGCCGCGTTGATGGCCAACGCTCCAGCGGC
This sequence comes from Pseudomonas sp. MF6747, assembly GCF_963890955.1. Taxonomy (NCBI): domain Bacteria; kingdom Pseudomonadati; phylum Pseudomonadota; class Gammaproteobacteria; order Pseudomonadales; family Pseudomonadaceae; genus Pseudomonas; species Pseudomonas sp. MF6747. Next base: position 7,988 of record NZ_CAWPSZ010000026.1, on the reverse strand, counting down.
CTTGGTGATGCCAGGGCCGGTGTTATTTGAGTCGGATGAACAGTGGGCCGAGTGGTTCACCGCCGACTTGAATTGCCCGCTGCACTTAGCCAGTGATGCACAGACCCGCCGGTTGTACCTGCGGTGGTGTGCAACAAACGTGACCGTAGCAGAAATTGAAGCCGCCATAGAGCTGGCAGTTGGGGACGGTAGGGCGCCTTTGCCGGCCGTCTTGCATGAATATTTGAAGACTGTGCGCAACAACAAAATCGAACGTGCCCGCCGCTAATAGGCGTGGCCGAGGGGAATTACTTGTTATTGATTGCACTGTCTGGCGGCACTCCTAAGGAGCGCGTAGAGATTGCGGACCGCCTTGTAACTTCTGGTAAAGGCCAATTTGCTTCATATGCCCAGGCCACGCCCAGCGCTGATTACGCGCTACGCCGGGTTGAGGTGCTGCGCTCCTTTCTGAATGGTCCGGCTGAATCATCCGGCGAACCTTCCCCTGTAGAAGGCTTGGTCATTGCCCACTGCCTTACTGAGCAAGAAGCCCAAGAAATTCGCGTCCGTGGCGGGGCCGTTTGGCATTTGTATAGCCGCCCTTCGGGCTCGGTGAGCATTTGTCTTGGTGATGTGATGGTCACCGATGGCCAGGCAGGTTTCCGTCATGTGCGTGAACCCTTGGAGGCGCTTTCCGAATTGATTCTTTCGCGCCTGGCCAATAACCCATCGGTCCGCGCGACCCTAAAGGGGCTGGCCTGTGACTAGGCCCGCCAGTAGGGCGCTTCCGGGCTATGCATACGGAGATCCGGCCAAAATTGTCGAGGCACAAGAACTGCGGGTAATGGGGTGCGCTGCATGCGTACGTTCGGATTGCATCTTTGGTCGGCGGATCTGCACCAGTGGTCTCAAGTTCCCCGCATGTAAGCAGGGCCACCGCAACGGGTACAAGTTGACGCCCGAAGCTGGGGGTTAAAGGGGAAGGGATGGCAAAGCGCGATATAGCCAGCGCCCTGGAGTTATGGGCGCGCTGGTCAGTACCAGAAGCCCAGCGGGGCACCGGTAAAACGATGCTGGCCAAGCTGATCGACAACAAGGGCGAATTGATCTTTGGAGGCAGCGGCGGGGCCTCTGGCGGGGCTGCTGACAGCCTGGAGCTTCTTATAGAGTCGGCTGTCATGCGGATGTTTGCTGCGGAACCTATGCGCGCCGACGTGCTGCGACTGGAGTGCGGTGCCGCCTGGTGGCAAGTTGCTGCCCGGAGAGGAATAAAGGACTACGACCCACGCGGGATGGGGCGCTTTGAAAAAGCTCTGGCCCTGGGTATTAGTTTGCGAACCTACCGCCGCCGGCTTGCTGAAGCAAAAACAATCATTGATGAGGCGCTTGGAAAGTAATGGATATGCACCCGCTATTTGCTGGATTCCATGGGGTGGATGCTTACGCGGTGGGGGCTGCCCTGGGATTCGCTGTGCATGTAGAGGCTGTGCGTGGTCCGCTTCCTAAAGCGCTCAGCCCGGCGCATCGGGCAATGATAGCTGGGCGTGTTGACCTGTCTGGTTTTCATCTTGCTGGTGGTTGGGGTGCGCCTGGTGTGCATTGCCTGATGTTCGTCAAGCCGCTTACTGACTTGGCGGCAACTTGGTGGCGTGCTGGTGCCACTGATTTCATATAGCGATTTAGCTAAATAGCTCATTAGCGATCATGGCGCCCGGTGCGTCAGGGGTTCGCTTTGCCTAAAAAAAAGACAGCACGCGCTCGCAGGCATCCTGGCGCGCGCTATTGAGGCCCGCACCATGGCTAAAACCCTCACCGTCCCACTCTCCGATTCGGCTATTAAGAGGCATGCGGCCGACCCTTCCATTGGGGAGCTGAAAGACCCTCGGCACCCTCTGCGATTTCGTTACCGTAACGACCGAACCAAAGGCAGTTGGCATCTGATCCGCTTCGACAAGGGCGGTAAGTGGAGGAAGGCCGCGAACTGGCCCGAGGTGCCGGCCAGGCTGATGCTCGAAAGCGTGCCTGTGGTTATGGCTCGCCTGATGACCGACCCGGCAGCGGTTGCTACCGTGGATGGCTGGGAGTCAGTTGGCCAGGTACTGCGCTGGTACGTTGACCGGCTGAAGGTCGATAGAGGGCTATCCAAGGATCGGCGCTCGTCCTCGATGTCGGTGATCAATCGCCAGTTGTTGCCCGCCTTGGACACGCTATCGCTGTGCAAACTCAACCGCGATACGCTCGACCGCCATTTGGTTTGGCATATGCAGGAGGAATACAGCCTGGGCTATGTCAAGTCGGCCCTGGACGTACTGAAGGTGGTGTTTGCGCGGGCGTTGGTCCTGAAGAAAATCACCGTAAACCCCGTGGCCGGTGTGACCTTCGGCAACTTTACCAAAGTCAAGATCCGGCCCAAGGGTGCGCGCCTTCGTCATGTCGTCGTGGTGGATCTGCTGGCTGATTGGGCTGAGGCATTCCAGGCTGACCCAGCGGGCATAGCCTTAATGGTGCTGATGCTGGCCCATGGTACGCGCATCACCGAAACCCGCCTGGCCAAGTGGAAGAATGTCCACCTGCAGGAAGGGGAGTGGTTTATTCCTGGGGCTGATACCAAGTCGAAACGCGACCATCTACTACCGCTGACACCGGCGGCCGTGGCCTTTCTTGATCGGTACCGAGAAAACCAGAAAGCGAGGGGGTATGACGGGGCCTATCTGTTCCCGTCTGCCACTCACTCCGGCCGGCCCATGTCACGTAGCCAGGCGTTTGCCATTTTCACCCGCTACGGCGCCGGCGAATGGACCAGTCACGACCTGCGCAAACTGGCTCGGACCTGCTGGGCCAAGTTTCGCGTGGATAGCCTGGTGGTCAAGCTATTGCTCAACCATTCCTTGAGCGATTTGGAGGCGACCTACTTTCAAGATCGAGGCGAGGACATTAAGCGCGACGCCCTGGAGCGCTGGCACGAATGGCTGAACGCGCAGGGTTTTGACGCGTTGCAGGACAAGACAGGAGCAAGACGCGCCGTTAAGCCCACTGCGCTGGACCCTGCGGGCTGGCTGGCTTAGAGCCCTAAATCAAAATTAATCATATAAGAGGATTTTAAATGACGATGCCGGATCAGCTTTTGGTAATTGGTGAGGGCCCTGGCATTGCGCCTGGCCAGTTCGTGTCGGTGCCTGTGACGGGTCACAACGGTGACGAAAACGAACTGAGCCCCGAGGCGGTACGCAAACGGGAGCAGCGCGAGCGCGAAAAAGCGGCCGGCGTTGAGGTGTTCGAACTGAAAACGGGGCCAGCTGAGCGGGCAATGTTGGCTGAAGGCCAGGCAGCGCGGGGCTCTAAGGGGATTCCATATACCGCAACCGAGTATCTTTTAACGCTGTTGCGAAACGACAACCGGTTGCTGGAAAGGCAGCGCGGAAAGCTCCAAGGGCGCATGTGTAAAAACTGCGATAAGCCTTTGCCACGCGGCTGTGGCGGCACTTGGGCGCGAGAGTCGCGGTGCCTTTTGGCGCGGTCGGAGATAGCCCTGGAGTTGTGAGGTGCAGCCAAAAACCCAAGGGTTGACAGCGCGCGGGTTTTACACGATTAGTGTTAATTTACACGAAAGGTGTTGACAGGCTTGGCCACTTTCCCTATCTTTCACGGCATTGTGGTGTTGTTCCGGCCACGATGCTCATGCGACACAGTTCATTCAGCCCCCGGCCCTCACAGGTTGGGGGTTTTTTTATGCCCCTTCCCCGGACTTCGGGAGATAAACGAGATGCCTAAAATGCTCCTTCCTCCCGAAAAAGATCCGACTTTTCTGCTTTTGCTGCTGATGGCTTTGAAGGAAAACGGCTTGGCCATGGGCCTGGCGTTCGTTCTGGCCTGGCTGCGGATTCAGTACGACGGCAAGGAAACCAGCAACTGGCGCAAGTTTCTGGAAGCTTCGATTGGCTCGCTGATCGTGCTTTCTGTTGGCCTGACGGTGCGGGAATTCAATTTCAGCTATGGCTGGGCGCTGGCAACTTCGGGCTTTGTTGGTGCCCTCGGCATCGAGTACGTCCGCCAGTTCGGCAAGCGCTGGGCGGAGAAAAAGGCGGACTTGAATTGAGGCCGCGCCCGGTACTGATGGTGTGGGTGGTCCTGCTGGCTTATGTCGTCGCGGGGAATTTGGATTGTCGAAAGTCGGAAGCCTGTCAGGCGCCGGCCGTTACGCATAACGAGGGTTCAGCCATGAAGTAAGTCCGGGGCCTTCTCGGCCGTAAGAGACGATGTATTCCCCTCGACAGAAAGCCGGGACGCCGGCGGGATCGCTTGCCCCGACGAGAGAATATCGAGGCCGGAGCGCGTCAGTAGCTGCTGAACCCGAAAGCGGCCCTATGTGCCATTGAGTGCGGCCTGTTAGCCCAGGCGCCGGAAAGCGTAACCGGCTCGATCACTGAGGAGGTCGCATGTTTAAGGTGGATCTGTCACTTGATGCGGCACCTGTTACCAAGGCCCTGCAAGAGCTGGAGCATAAGCACCTTCCCTTTGTTCTCGCCCTGACTAAGACCCGACTGGCCCAGCGGGTCAAGAAGGGCACTATCACGGTGATGAAACAGCGCCTTGATCGTCCGACTCCGACCACGCTTAACAGCCTATTCGTGAGGATGGCCACCAAGACCAAAGACGCCCAGGTCTATTTCAAGGATTCATGGGCGTCCGGCATCCCGGCTGATACCTACCTTCAGCAAGCCGTGAGCGGCGGGCTTCGGCCGCATAAGCGGTTTGAGAAAGCCCTGATCGCTCGCGGGATCATGCGCAGCGGTCAATACGCGGTGCCAACGGCGCCTTTCATGAACCAGTACGGCAACGTGTCGCGCGGCACGATGTTGAAGATCCTTTCGGGCCTGGGTGCTGCTGAGTCAGCTGGAGGCTATCAAGCCAACGCCACCGACAGTGCGCGAAGCAAGCGCAAGGGGAACGCGCACCGGTTCTTTTCCGGTGAGGTCGATGGCACCCGGGGCGTGTGGGAGCGCAAGTCTATGGGCATGGGTGACGCGGTTCGGCCTGTGTTCATTTTCAGCGACTCGGCGCCGCGATATCGCACCATTTTCCCGTTCTTCAAGATCGCGGGGAACATCGTGCAAGCGAACTATGCCGGGGAATTCTCGGCGGCATGGGCTGCGGCCATCGCATCGGCCAAGCCTTGAGCGAAAGGGAGGAAAAAAAGTGAAAAAGTGCTGCTTTTCGTCGTTTTCGTTGGTTTTTGGGGTTGACAGGCGGCCCCCGACCAAAAAGCAAAAGGTACTCCCGGACCCCACCCCTTAAGGGGGTAATTCGGGCCCCGCCTCATCGCTATGTATGACCCTTTTCCAGAGGTTGGTTGTTGTTATGTCTTCCAAGATCACGACGATCACGCGACAGCCGGGCTGGCTGAACAAGAAGAACATGGCCGACAGCCTCGGAATATCGGTGCAAGCCTTTGATAAATGGGACGTCGCGCCAGTCGCGAAGATCGGCCGCGAGTCGTTTTATGACGTCCGGTCGGTGCTGGATAACCGCCTGCAACACCAGACCTGTAAGCAACAACCCGGTGCCGAAGAAGTCGATCCGCTGATTGGTTACAAGATCGATTGCGAACGGCTGCGCCTGACCAAAGAGCAGGCCGACGCCCAGGCACGCAAAAACAAGGTCGGCGAAAAGGAGCTTGTTCCGGTTGGTTTCATGATCTTTGCCCTGTCCAGTCTGTCGGCGCAGTTGGCCTCAACCCTTAACACCATTCCCAAGAGCGTAAAACGCAGGCATCCCGATATTGCTGTGCGTCACCTTGACGCCCTCGAAACCGAGATTGCCGTAACGCGTAACGCAGCTGTGGAGTTGGCTGATCGCGTGCCGGAGCTTCTGGATGAGTACATCGCCTCTTTGGATGAGGCCACTGGTTGACGCTGTCCGGCGCGGGCTGAAAAGCCTTAAAAAAAATGCCCCGATGACGGCGGTCGAGTGGGCAGACGAATACTTTTACATGTCGTCGGAATCCTCTTACGGGGAGGGTAAGTGGACAACTGCGGCTTTTCAGGTGCCTTTGCTCAACGCGATGGGCAATGACCTGATCGAAGAACTGAACCTGCTGAAGTCTGCGCGGGTTGGCTACACAAAAATGCTCGTAGCGAACATCGCCTACAAGATCGAGCATAAGAAGCGCAGCGTCTGCATGTGGAGTCCGACCGACGACGACGCCAAAGACATCATGAAAAAGCACGTCGATCCGATGATTCGCGACGTGCCGGTGATCAAGGCGTTGGCGCCCTGGTGCGGCAAGAAGCACGGTGACAACACCCAAGAATCCAAGGTGTTCGAAAACCGCAAAGTGCTGTGGTGGTTGGGTGGCACGGCCGGCGGCAACTACCGGGAGAAAAGTCCTGATGAAGTCGGCTACGACGAGTTGTCTAACTTTGATGAGGATATCGACGGCGAGGGTTCGCCGACGTTCCTGGGCGACAAGCGTCTAGAAGGGGCGACTTACCCCAAGTCAATTCGCGGGTCCACGCCCAAGCTGGCCGGAACCTGCCAAATCACCCGGGCGGCCGAGGAATCGGCCTACCTGATGCGCTTTCACATTCGCTGCCCGCATTGCCGCACTGAGCAAACGCTGAAGTGGGGCGGGCCGGATGAGCCGTATGGCATCAAGTGGCTGAAGGATGATCGCGGCGAAGTTATCAAGGCCTGGTATCTGTGCGAGTCGGGTCATGGTTGCACGTTCGAACATCACGAAATGATCGAGGCGTCAAATTCGGGCCGGTACATTTGCGAAAAAACCGGCATTTGGACGCGCGACAGCATGGAGTGGTTCGAAGCGGACGATGCGCCGATGCGCACCCCGCGCCGTCTCACGTTCCATATCTGGACGGTCTATTCGACGTTTACGACGTGGGTAAAGATTGCCGACGAGCGAGTCAAAGCCGGCAAGGATCGGGGCAAGCTCAAGACCTTTACCAACACCACGTTGGGCGAGACGTGGGAAGAGGACCAGACCGAGAAGGTCGACTGGGAGTTGCTGCACGCTCGGCGTGAGGTTTACGCCGCGCAGGTGCCGCCGCGCGTTGTCGTGCTGACTGGCTCAATCGACACCCAAGACGATCGTTACGAGCTGCGTGTGTGGGGTTGGGGGGCTGGCGAAGAATCCTGGTTGATTGACCGCAAGATTCTGTACGGCGACCCGGATAGCGCTGTTCTCAAACGCAAAGTCGGGCGAGAGCTGCACCGCATGTACACCCGCGTGGGTGGGGCAAAAATGCGGGTAGAGCGTTGGTGCTGGGACTCCGGCGGCCACCACTCGGATGCCGTACGGGCGGAAAGTCGCAAGCATGGCGTTCATTGGGTGATCCCGATTTTCGGGGCTAGCACCTACGGCAAGCCGATAGCGAGCTTCCCACGGCGCAAAGAAAAGAAGTCAAAGACCTACCTTACCGAGGTCGGTACCGACAACGCCAAAGAGGTGATCTACAACCGCCTCAAGATCCAGCCGGACGGCGAGCGCCCGGTACCTGGGCTAGTTCACTTCCCGGCTGATGATCTGATCTGCGACGGCGACGAGCTGAAGCAGCTCACCAGCGAAACCAAGAAATGGATCATGGCCCGAGGGCGCCGCGTGCTTCGCTGGGATGCCAGCAAGAAGCGAAACGAGGCGCTCGACTGCTTTGTGTATGCCCTGGCAGCGCTACGTATCAGCCAAGAAAAATTCGGCCTCGACCTTGAGTATCTGACCACCCTCAACCCGGCGTCCGGTGTTTGGGAGGTGCTGGAAGAAGAGGATGAGCCGGAAGAACTGGACGAAACCCCGGCGCTAGAAGCCCCGCAAGTCGAGCCGGAGCCGGTACAGGCCCCGGCGGCGATCCAATCTCAACCAGACCACCAGCCAGCCGCCGGCGGCTGGATTGAAACAGGAGCGAGCGCATGGCTTTGAATCCCCAGGACATGCTGGATAAATACCTGCAAGCCGAAGCGGACGTGTTGGCCGGCAAGGACGTTACTTTCAACGGCCG
>NZ_CAWPSZ010000025.1:0-30543 GCF_963890955.1 Pseudomonas sp. MF6747 | reverse complement strand
CGGCCCACGGATTCAAGCCTGCGTGAGGGCACACCGAAGCGTGAGCGAGGTGCCGAGTGGTGGGGCAAGAGCCCTTTGGTTACTTTGGGGCTTTTCCAAAGTGACCCGCCGTAAGGGCGGAACCCATCCCAGCCATCACCCAATAACGGATATTCCCCCTCCCTCCGATCCCCCAACACCCGAGCAAACACTCCATCCACAGGACTGCGCAACGCGTGCCCCGGATGGCAGTCGTGTTTGAAGCATCGGCCGGTGCCTGGTCGCAATGCTTCAGCCGCGATAACGCAACGCTTCCACCAGCAACGCAAACGCCGGCGAGGCCTGGCGCCGGCTCGGGTAGTACAGGTGAAAGCCGGCAAACGGTGCGCACCAGTCATCCAACACCGCGATCAAGCGACCGTCCGCCAAATACGGCGCCACCAGGTCTTGCGCAATGTAGCTCAGCCCAAAGCCATCCACGGCCGCCTTGAGCAACTGGTACACACCATTGAAAGTCACCTGGCCGGACACGCGCACATTCAGGCTTTCCGAGGCTTTGCGAAACTCCCATGCATACAAGCCGCCATTGGTAGGCAGGCGCAGGTTGTTGCATGCGTGGCCCGTGAGGTCGCGCGGCGTCGTCGGCCGTGGTCGGTTGGCAAAGTACGCCGGCGAACCCACGACGCGCATGCGCATGTCCGGCCCGATGCGGGTGGCGATCATGCCGTCGGCCACATCTTCGCCCAGGCGCACCCCGGCGTCGAAACCCTGGGCGGCGATGTCGACAAAGCCGTAGTCGCAGCAGACTTCGACGGCGATGTCGGGGTATTGCGCCAGAAACGGTTTGAGCACCGGCCAGAGGATGTGCTCCAGCGCATGGTCCATGGCGTTGATGCGAATCGTGCCGGAAGGCGTGTCGCGCAAATGACTCAGGCCTTCCAGACCAATCTGGATTTCATCGAAGTGCGGCCCGACAGTGTCGATCAGGTGCTGGCCGGCTTGTGTGGGCGACACGCTGCGCGTGGTGCGCGTGAGCAAGCGCAGCCCCAGACGGGCTTCGAGCGCCCGGATCGTATGGCTCAGCGCCGACTGTGACACCCCAAGTTTGGCCGCCGCCTTGGTAAAGCTGCGCGCACGCGCCACAGCCAGAAAGGCGAGCAGGTCATTGGCATTTTCCCTGAGCATTAGTGAGTCACTCTCATAAGTATATTCAGATTCTAGCGACTAATTATCTCAATGGCGTGCTGTTAGATTGAACCAACCCTTGAATTCAGCCGTTAAACAGGTGAACCCGCATGCTCAAACGCACACTCGGCAACAGCTCGCTTGAAGTCTCGGCCCTGGGCCTGGGCTGCATGGGCATGAGTTTCGGCTATGGCGCCCCGGCCGACGCCCGGCAGATGATCGCGCTGCTGCGCGGCGCGGTGGAGCAAGGCGTGACCTTCTTCGATACAGCCGAAGTCTACGGCCCGTTCACCAACGAGGCGTTGCTGGGCGAAGCGCTCGCGCCGTTGCGCGATCAGGTGGTGATCGCGACTAAATTCGGTTTCGCGCTCGACCCCTCCAGCAACGGGAAAGGGGCGGGCCTCAACAGCCGCCCCGAGCATATTCGCCTCGTAGCGGAAGCCTCGCTCAAACGCCTTAAAACCGATGTGATCGACCTGTTCTACCAACATCGGGTGGACCCCAACGTGCCCATCGAAGACGTGGCCGGTGCCGTGAAGGACTTGATCCAGGAAGGCAAGGTCAAGCATTTCGGGCTGTCGGAGGCGGGCGCGGCGACCATTCGCCGGGCTCACGCGGTGCAGCCGGTGACGGCCCTGCAAAGTGAATATTCGCTGTGGTGGCGCAAGCCTGAAACCGAAATCCTGCCATTGCTCGAAGAGCTGGGGATTGGCCTGGTGCCTTACAGCCCACTGGGCAAAGGGTTTCTGACCGGCAAATTCGACAGCCAAAGCACGTTTGACAGCAGTGATTTTCGCAGCAGCCTGCCACGTTTTACCCCGCAAGCCCTAAAGGCCAACCAGGCGCTGGTGGCGTTGTTGCGTGAGGTCGGGCAGCGCAAAAATGCCACGCCATCACAGATCGCCCTGGCCTGGTTATTGGCGCAAAAGCCGTGGATTGTGCCGATTCCGGGCACCACCAAAGCCGCGCGTCTGAGCGAAAACCTGGGGGCGGTGCAACTGCAACTGAGTGCACAAGAGCTTCAGGACCTGGACGTGGCCGCGTCCAGCATTCAGGTGGAGGGCGAGCGCTATCCCGAAGCCCTGGAAAAGATGACCGGCCTATGAAAACCCTCGCCGCCGCAGCGCTGTCGCTGTCATTGCTTGCCCAAGAAACCCGCGCACAGGAGACCCCAATGCTCACCATCACCCCGAATGGCTCGCAACCTTCAGCCCAAGGCCCGGCCGACTGGTTCACCGGCACCGTGCGCGTCGACGCACCCTTCAAAGGCACCGACGCCGCGCGTGTCAGTGGTGCCACGGTGACCTTCGAACCGGGCGCACGCACCGCCTGGCATACCCACCCTTTGGGACAGACGTTGATCGTCACCGCCGGTGCCGGGCTGGTGCAGGAATGGGGGCAGCCGGTGCGTGCCATCCGCCCCGGCGACACCGTGTGGATCGCCCCCGGCGTCAAGCATTGGCATGGCGCGACGCCGACTACTGCAATGACCCATATCGCGATTGCCGAAGTACTGGATGGCAAGGTGGTGGATTGGCTGGAACAGGTCAGTGATGGGCAGTACGCGCCGGCGCTGTGAGGTTAAACCTGCTCTGCTTCACGCAACTGCACACTCATGTCATCACAACTGCTCGCCCAGTCGCTCAGCCACTGCGGCATCGGCGGCGATTGCTCGGCCAACCCCAGCTCCCGCACAACATCTGCCGGGGGCAGGGTGCCTTTGGCTGAGCGAAACAGCCCGCGCATCACCACCACGCCCACCACCCGGCCCTTGCTGACGAAACGGTGCTCCATCAGGCTCCACTTGTGGTCCCAACCGAGCATTCGGGTGTGCACCTCGAAGACTTCGAACAACTTCAGTTCGCGGCGAAACTTGCCCCAGGTATCGCCCACGATCGGCAGCGCCTTGTTGCGCAAGGCCACGCGAAATGCGCCGGTACGCAGTACAAAATCCATCCGCGCCACATCGGCCAGGGAGAAATACCGGCCATTGGTGACATGCCGGTTCAAATCCAGGTCCAGGGGCCACACGCGCATGCGCACCACCGTGGTCTCCAGACCATGGGCCGGTTTGCGCCAGGGGCGACGGGACAGCATGTAGAGCAATCGAAACCAGAGATTCATAAACGCGCCAGACAGTTGATCAGTGGCAGCACTGTACGGGCGAGGAATCGGCTAAGGTAGGTGCGCAAATGACTTATTACATGCGAAAAGCGCAAACAGGCTCCTTTATGCACATCACTTTACTCCTGGCCGATCAATGCTCCGCCGCCAGCGCCACCCTGGCGCTGGAGATGCTCAGCGCGGCCAACCTGTTTGCCGAGCGCGCGCCATTCGAGATCGTCGTCGCGTCCCTGGATGGCCAGGCCGTGGACGCCTGGGGCGGGCAGCGTTTACAGGTGATGTGCTCGGCTGCCCAGGTTCTTCAAACCGACCTGATTCTGATCCCCGGCTTCCTTTTTACCCTTAAAGAGGCTTTGCCGAGCTTTCCCGCCTACGGGCCCTGGTTGCGCCAACAGCACGCCCAAGGGGCAGTGCTGGCGTCGATGTGCACGGCGGCGTTTCTGCTGGCCGAGACTGGCATGTTGCAGGGCCTGCGCGCCACCACCCACTGGGCGTTTGCCGAGTTTTTCCGGCGCCGTTACGCAGGCGTGGTGCTGGATGACACGCAGATCCTCTGCGAAGAAAACCGCGTGATCACCTGCGGTGGCGCCAGTGCCGCGATGGACCTGATGTTGCACCTGATCCGCCGTTTCGGTTCACCGGAGCTGGCGCATATCTGCGGCAAGTACTTGTTGATCGACAACGTGCGCACCGAACAGTCGGTGTACGCCATGTGGTCGTTACCCAAAAGCCACGGCGACGGCGAGGTCCTGCGGGTGCAACATTGGCTGGAGCAACAGTTTGCCCAGCCGTTGGTCATCGATGACGTGGCCCGGCGCTTCGGTTTCGGGGTGCGTAATTTCAAGCGTCGGTTCAAGGAAGCGACGGGGTTTACGCCTATCGCCTATGTGCAAACCCTGCGCCTGGAGCGCGCCAAGCAGATGCTGGAGTCAACGCGCATGACCCTCGAAAGCATCACCTACGCGGTAGGGTATGAAGACAGCAATTCGTTTCGCCGCCTGTTCCAGCAGCGCGTGGGGATGCTCCCGGCGGCGTATCGCAAGAAATTCCTCGCCACCGCGGGCTGATTCAGCGCCGCAGCTGCGCTTCACCTTCGATGCATGCCACCAGAAACTCCATCACCACCTTTACCGACGGCGAGCGACGCATGTCCGGGTACACCGTCAGCCAGATATCACGGACCGGCCCGTCGCCGGGCGTCGGCAACCTGGCCAGCAGCGGGTCGTGGTCGCCCACCAATGTTGGCAACACCACTGCGCCGACGTGCGCGCGTGCGGCCATCTGTTGAGTGATCAACTCGCTGGCCGCAAACACGATCGGGCGTTGGCCGCGCAGTTGGTGCAGCCATGCCTGTTGCGGCAAGTGATCACGGCTGCTGTCGTAGGCGATGAAGGTCCATTGGGCGGCAGGCAGCTGCGTGAACCCGGGCGCGCCATAAAGACCGAAGCGCACCACGCCGACCTTGCGGCGCACCAGCGCCTCTTCGTCGGGGCGCACCGTGCGCAGCGCGATATCGGCCTCGCCCTTGTCGAGCGCAGCCAGTTGGGTGGACGGTATCAGCACCAGATTCAGCTGCGGGTACTGGGCCCGCAACCGCGCTATGTGAGGCGCAAGGCAGTGGTTGGCGATGGATGGGGGGCAGCTGACCCGCACCGTCCCGGCCAGTTCGATGGAGGCTACCCGCGACAGGCGCAGCACGTCGGTGGCCATCTCGCCCATGCCCGCGGCCAGTTCGGCCAGCGCCAGGCCTTGAGCCGTGAGTGGCCGGCTGCGTGGCAGGCGGTCTACCAGTTTTACGCCGAGGGCTTTTTCCAGCGCATCGACGCGGCGCCCGACGGTGGCGTGTTCCACCTGCAACTCGCGGGCGGCCGCCGACAGCGACTGGGTGCGGGCCAGAACGGTGAAGTAATACAGATCCTGCCAATCGAACATCGGGTTATTTCCGCACAGAGGCTGGGAGGTGTTGGGGAATATTCCTACCGAGCGTGCCCTTTTACCATGGCCGCTTCCCAGTGCACACGGAGTTGTTCCCCGATGAAAGCCATCACCCTGCAAGCCTACGGCGGTCCCGAAGTCGCCCAATTGCGCCACGACGTTGAAAAACCCCAGGCCACACCGGGGCATGTGCTGGTCAAGGTGGCCTGCGCCGGGATCAATTTCATGGACATTCATACCCGCCAGGGCAAATACGCACACTCTTCGACGTACCCGGTGCGCCTGCCGTGCACCTTGGGCATGGAAGGCGCCGGCGTGGTGATTGAAGTCGGTCCGGGCGTCAGCCACCTGGCTGTGGGCGACCGCGTGGCCTGGTGCATCGCCTGGGGCGCGTATGCCGAGTATGCAAATGTGCCTGTCGAGAAAATTGCGCAGATCCCGAACGCAATCAGCTTCGATCAGGCCGCTGCGGCGATGTTTCAGGGCTGCACCGCGCACTACCTGATTGACGATGTGGCGCGTTTGCAGGCGGGCAGTACCTGCCTGGTTCATGCCGCGTCCGGCAGCATCGGCCAATTGCTGGTGCAGATGGCGCGTCAGTTGGGGGCAACGGTATTGACCACCGCCAGCACCGTCGAGAAATGTGCGATTGCCTTGCAGCAGGGCGCCCATCGAGCCTGGACCTATGACCGATTTGCCGATCAGGTACGGCAAGCCACGGGCGGGCGAGGGGTGGATGTGGTGTTTGATTGCGTCGGCAAAAACACCTTGCGTGAGAGTTTTCGCGCCTGTCGCACGCGCGGTTTGATCGTCAACTACGGCAATGTCTCGGGCTCGCTGACAGACCTGGACCCGATGGAATTGGGGGAGGCGGGCTCGTTGTTCCTGACGCGCCCACGGCTGGCTGACCACATGGCCGATGGCGCGACTGTGCAACGGCGTGCCAACGCCGTGTTCGCGGCAATGCTGGAAGGGACGCTGACAGTGGACATCGAAGGGCATTACAGCCTGGAGACGGTGCAGCAAGTCCATGCACGTATCGAGGCACGGCAGCAGATTGGCAAGGCGGTACTGTGGGTGGACCGCGACCTGCATTAACCGAAGGCGAAAAAAAACCGGCTGATCAGGCCGGTTTGGGGTGCCCCGCGAACAGTGCGGGGTTACGCGTTGTGCCCTTGCAGACGATCCGCACCGCCTTCAGCCAAGCCACGTTCCTGCAGGCGATCCGCACCGCCTTCAGCCAGACCGCGTTCCTGCAAGCGATCCGCACCGCCTTCAGCCAGACCGCGTTCCTGCAGACGATCCGCACCGCCTTCAGCCAGACCACGTTCCTGCAAGCGATCCGCACCGCCTTCAGCCAGGCCGCGTTCCTGCAAGCGATCCGCACCGCCTTCAGCAACACGACGGTCCAGCAGACGGTCGGAACCGCCTTCGGCTACGGAGTTACCTTGCAGGCGATCCGCGCCACCTTCAGCGACAACCGGGTGAGCAAAAGCGTTTGCAGCGAGTACCGAGAAAGCGAGGCTAAGCAAGAGTTGGCGTTTCATGGTGGTGTGCTCCGAGTGTTTTAGTTGGGTGCCGTTTGGCATGGGGTTGATGTTACGCGTTGGTTTTTTTAAGAGAACTTCATTGAGCTGATGGTGACTATCGATGCCAGCGATGACCCGTTTTGGGGCGGGTCATCGCGGTGACGGTCAAGGCATCTGCGGCCGTTCCTGAGGGCGCAGGTCGAACACCAGCACCTCGGCATCCTCGCCGTGGCTCAGGTTGATCTGCCGTTCATCCCGCACGCGGGCACCGTCGCCTTCCTGCAAGCGCTGGCCGTTGACTTCAACGCTGCCGCGGGCCACATGGATGTACACATGGCGATCCGGCGGCACGTCCAGCGTCGCGGCTTCGTCGCCGTCGAACAGCCCGGCATACACCCGCGCATCCTGGCGCACATTCAGCGAACCCTCGGCACCTTCCGGCGAGATGATCAATTGCAAGCGCCCACGTTTCTGCGCCTCGCTGAAGTGCTCCTGTTGATAGCGCGGCTCGGCGCCGACCACATTCGGCACGATCCAGATCTGCAGGAAGTGCACGCCCTGGCGTTGGCTATGGTTGAACTCACTGTGCGCCACGCCGCTGCCGGCGCTCATCAACTGCACATCGCCAGGGCGAATCACCGAGCCGGTGCCCAGGGTGTCCTTGTGTTCCAGGGCGCCTTCGAGCACGTAGGAGAAAATTTCCATGTCGCGGTGCGGGTGCTGGCCGAAGCCTTTGCCGGCGGCAACGCGGTCATCGTTGATTACCAGCAGGTCAGAAAAACCCTGCTCGGCCGGGTTCCAGTAGTTGGCGAACGAGAAGGTGTGAAACGACTTCAACCAACCGTGATTGGCGGCGCCGCGGTCCGAAGCTTTGCGAAGGGTCAGCATGGTCTTGTCCTCAAGTGAGAGCGGGCTGCGTCATGCAGGGCTCTTGCGTTGAGAAGAAGGTTAATGGTTAGCATGGAATTCATTAAGAAGATGAAAACTGAATAACTGTCTCTATCAAGTTGACAGTAAAAGGCATGCCATAATGGCGCCTCGACTTCCTTCTCGATGGACTTTCTCTGCATGAAAACCGTGGCCATGGCGCTGTTTCCGGACTTTTTGCTGCTCGATATGGCCGGTCCACTCGAAGTGTTTTCCATCGCCAATCGCTACCTGCCGGCGAACGCTCACTATCAGATCCTGACCATTGGCACCGAACCTGGGCTGCTGCGCGCCTCCAATGGTGTGCAGGTGCAACCCGACCTGTTATTGGCGCAGGCTCACGACGCCTATGACCTGTTGCTGGTGCCGGGCGGCCCCGGTGCCTATAACGAGTGCCATCCTGCGCTGTTGCCCTGGCTCAAGGCCGCCGCACCCAAGGCGCGACGCTTTGGCTCGATCTGCACCGGTGCCTTTGTGCTGGGGCATGCCGGACTGCTCGACGGCCACCGCGTGACCACCCACTGGCATTACACCGAACGCCTGATCAAGGGCTTCCCCAAGGCTATAGTCGAGACCGATCGTATCTATTTGCAGGATGGCCGCTTGATCACCTCCGGCGGGGTGACCGCCGGTATCGACCTGGCGCTGTCGGTCGTCGCCCAGGACCATGGCAAACAAGTGGCGGTGGACGTGGCCAAGGTGTTGCTGGTGGTGATGAAACGCCAGGGCGGCCAGGCCCAGTTCAGCCCGATGACGGCGGCTGTGGCGCCGTTGGAAACGGCGATCACCCGTGTGCAGAACCAGGTGCTGGCGCAGTTGGACCAGCCCTTTACCATCGACTCAATGGCCGCGTTGGCGGGCATGAGCGCGCGGCACTTCACGCGGCTGTTTGCCAAGGAGGTGCAGATGACGCCCATGGCGTTCCTGCAAGGCGCGCGCATCGACCGCGCCCGGCAGTTGCTGGAAACCACGGATCTGCCACTCAAGACCGTGGCGTTTCGCGCAGGGTTTGGCAGCGTGCGGCATATGCGTTTTCTGTTCAGTGAAAAGCTCGGCCTGAACCCTACGCAATACCGACAACAGTTCAGTTAACGACAGGATGTCTGTTTCGCGCACCTGATTGGCCGTGGCGCTCCCCGTGCCAGCATTGTCCTGTCATGGCGAGCTGGCAAGATAGCCACAGGCCCATGGAAAAGGATGCGCAAACGCCCAAGGCCGGGTGTTCCAGCGCTTTGACCCGCATGCACAACCCACACGCAGTCAGCTTTGGCCCCTACACCTTTCACCGCCAACAGCGCCTGGTCAGCAAGGCAGGCCTGCCGGTGCCGCTGGGTGGGCGTGCGCTGGATATCCTCGCGGTACTGCTGGAGACGCCTGGGCAATTTGTGCGCAAAGACACGCTGATTGCGCGGGTCTGGCCGCGCAGCGTGGTGGAAGAGAACAACCTGCGCGTGCACATCGCGGCCCTGCGCCGTGCGCTGGACGGGCAGCGCTATATCCTCAATGAACCCTTGCGTGGCTACTGCTGTGTTGCGCCGTCCAGCGTCGCATCGGCGCTGCCCTGGCACAATCTGGCCGTGCGACTCAGCCCGGTGCTGGGCCGTGATGAGCTGTTGGGCACATTGGTGCGGCGCTTGTACAGCCAACGCCTGATCATGCTCACCGGCTGCGCTGGCGTGGGCAAGAGCACCGTGGCCCTGGCCCTGGCTGAACGCGTGTTGCCGCGTTATCGCGACGGCGTGTGCTGGGTGGATCTGGCAGCGGTGCAGGGGCCAACCCACATGCTGCCTCATCTGGCCGCAACGCTGAACCTGCAACCCTGTGGCAGCGCCAACGCACTGGCCGAGCAGTTGGCGGTGCGCCAGCTGTTACTGGTACTCGACGGCGCCGATGTGTTGCTCGGCGCCTGCCGCCACCTGGTGCGCACGTTGCAGGCACACGCGCCGCAGGTGACGGTGGTGTTGACCAGTCGTGAAGCCTTGCAGGTGCCCGGCGAATGGGTGCAACACGTGCCCAGGCTGGCGCTGCCGATGCCCTCGGCCTGGCGCGGTGTCGAACAGGCGATGGCCGCTGCGGCGGTTCAGTTATTTGTCGCACGGTTGCGTGCCGGTCAGCAGGGCTTTGTGCTGCGTGCCCAGGATTTGGCGCCACTGCGCGACATCTGCCGGCGGCTCGACGGTATTCCCCTGGCCCTGGAACTGGCGGCGGCCCAGGTCGATGCCCTGGGCATACGGGGTGTGCACGAGCAGTTGCAACAAGGCTTGCAGGTGTTGACGCGCGGCAGGCGCACGGCAGTGGAACGGCACCAATCCCTGATCGCGGCTCTGGACTGGTCGTATCAGCGCCTGAGCCTGCCGCAGCGTTGGCTGTTGCTGCAGTTGGCGCTGTTCAAAATGGCCGTGACCTTGCCGCGCTTGAGCGAGCTGGTGGCAGGCACCGAGCTGGAACACGCCGACCTGTCCTACCTGCTGTCGCGTCTGGCGGCCACCTCGATGCTGGCGGTGGAACCGGGCCCTGGCCCTGCGCGTTACCGGCTGCTCAACAGCGTGCGCAGCTACGCCCTGGCGCTACTGCGCGACCCGGCGCAAGTCGCGCAGTTGCAAAAGGGGTATGGGCATTACCTGGGCTGCAGTTCAGGCCGGCCGTTTGTCCTGCAACTCGTCGAGCAGGCGGCGTACACAGACTAGGTCGTGGGTGGCAAAGCCTTCGTTGAATTGCGTGTAGAGGGCGTTCAACAGGTCGCGCGCCGCCTGCCGCCGTCCTTGGCTCTGCCATAGGCTTGCCAGCGACGTTGCGCTGCGTAACTCCCAGGCCAGCGCGCCTTGCTGATGCGCCAGGGCCAGCGCCTCCAGCAGCAGCGTTTCGCGCGCGTGAAGGTCAGGTAACGCCTCGGCTCGCACGCGCAGAATCTCGGCGCTGCACCAACCGGCCGCGCCACTTCTGGCGCGTTCAAACACTTCATCATCTACGTCGATGGCGTTGAACGTCACCAGCGTGTCCCGGACCAGGCCCAGCCCTTGCAAACCCGCCTGCGGCGCCGTGCCCGCGTAGTGCTGCGCCCAGGTATGAAACAGCTGCACCGAGTGTTTTTGTGCCTGTTGCAGCAACAGGTCGAGCAACGAGCGCGCCGCGGCGGTATCGCCGTTGTAGCGGGCGATCACCACGCCGGCCAGGGCCAGCGTGTAGCAGATCGAGGTGCCGTGGTTGATCTGCAGCGCCAGCTCCAGCGCCTGGTTGGCGGTGCGCCAGGCACGCTCCGCAAAACCCCGTAGCCACAGGGTGCGCGCAAGCATTGTCAACGACGCCACACTCTGGTCGTATTGCACGCCAAAGCCATGGGTGAACCGATTGAGATGGCCGCTGTGGGCCATGCGCTGGATCACTTGTTCGGCGTTGTGCAGCGCCAGTGCCTGGTTGCCGGCAAAGTGCTGCGCCAACACCCGCAGGCGCTGGGCGCTGAGGTCCAGCAATGGCTCGGATTGTGGACCGAGCTGATCGAAGTGCAGGCTCTGTGCCAACGCCTCACGGTAGTTGCCGCTGCACAAATTCACCGCCATATGGCCCGACACCGCCCGTAGCTGGCCGGTGAGGTCGTTGCTCGCTTGTGCCAGGCGCAGCGCGCCGGCAAAGGCTTGAATGGTCTGTGGCGTGCTGCCCTGGGCGTGGTAGGAGAAACTGCCCAGCGCCAGCTGCAATTCCATCTGCAGGCGTTGGCTCGGCGCGGTTGACTGCGCCAGCCGCGCCAGGGCCTTGCCCACGTACAGCCCGTGCTCGTGCAGCAGCGACAGTTCCTGCCACAACGGCATCGCACTCACCGTAAGGCGAATACCCAGCAGGTGCGCACCCATCTCGCCCAGGCACCAATCGAGGGCGGCGCGGATGTCTTCGCGCAGCGGGGCATAGCGGCTGATCCACGCCTGGGTCGCGATCAGTTCCCAGTCCTCCCGGGCCTGTTCCATCAGCGCCAGGCAGCGCGCCGCGTGGCGCTCGCGGGTGGCCTCAAGCTCCGCGGCCACGCTGAGTTTTTCCAGCGCGTAGGTGCGGGTGATGTCGAGCAAGCGATAGACCACGTCGTCATCGCCAGCCTCGACGTTGAGCAGCGACTTGGCCACCAACTGGGTGATCGAGCCCAGCACCTCGTTTGGCGCGATCCGCTCCCCGGCGATCACCGCCGCTGCGCTGGCCAGGCTGAACCCGCCACGAAACACGGCCAGGCGCCGCAGGCAAATCTGCTCGCAGGCCGTCAGCAGCTCGAAACTCCAGTCCAGCGTGGCGCGCAGGGTTTGCTGACGGGGCAGGGCGCTGCGTCGGCCACGCACCAGCAGGCGAAAGTTGTCTTCCATCTGCACCAGCAGCCCCGGCAGACCGAAGCGCTGGATCTGCGCCGCCACCAACTCGATCGCCAGGGGAATGCCGTCCAGGCGCTGGCAGATATCAATGGCCAGCGGCAGTTGCGCTTCGCTGAGTTCAAAACGGTCTTGATGGGACATGGCGCGTTCGATCAGCAACTGCAACGCCGGGTAGCCGAGGGCCTGGGCACGGTTGCCGGTGGCGGGCGGGCAGGCCAGCGGCTCCAGGCGCTGCACGTATTCGCCCTCGGCCCGCAGCGCTTCGCGGCTGGTGGCCAGGATGTGCACGTGGGGCGCGTGGCGCAGCAGGGTTTCGCTGATCAGGGCGATGTCGTCGAGCAGGTGTTCGCAATTGTCGATCACCAGCAACAGCTGACGCGCGTGCAGGCTGCGGGCGAAGGTCAGCAGCGGCTCGTGCGCTTGGGGCGTGAGGTCGAGCAGCGTGGCGAGGTTGGGCAGGATCATCGACGGCGCGCTCAGCGGTGCCAGGTCCAGCAGGCGAATGCCGTCGCGGTAATGCCCGATCAGCAATTCGGCCACGCGCAGCGCCACGGTGGTCTTGCCGATGCCGCCTGCGCCGGTCAGGGTGATAAAGCGTTGCTGCGGCAGTTGCTTCACCAATGCATCAATCAGCGCCTGGCGACCGATCATGCGCGTGCGCCGCAGTGGCAGGTTATGGCCCTGGCTGTGGGGCAGGCCGTCGGCAGGAATCGTCATCGGTTCGATGCTCAGTGGCGCAACAAAACTGTAGCCGCGCTGGGCCACGGTGACGATGTAGCGCTGCCCGGCCTGGCCATCGCCGAGTGCCTTGCGCAACGCCGCCATGTGCACCCGCAGGTTGCCGTCTTCCACCACCGTTTTCGGCCAGACCCGCGCGATCAATTCCTGCTTGCTCACCACATTGCCGGCCTGCTCCAGCAGGATCAGCAAAATCTCCACCGCACGCCGTCCAAGGCGCAACGGGCGACCGGCCTCCAGCACCAGGCGTTGGCGCGGGTGGATGCAGTAGGGGCCGAAATGCACGGCCTGGTCGCTGAGGTCACTCATGGTGGCCCATGCTCGGAAAAAAGGGTTCGGCCAGCATATTCCAGGTGCGTACAGACCACTAGGCCGCAATCACTTGCGGCTTGTGACGTAAGTGGTGGTTTCGCCAGGTCATCGGGTTGACGCCTTCGCTGCGCGTGAACATGTGGCAGAAGTGCGCCTGGTCGCAAAACCCGCATTCCAGGCTGATTTGCGTGAGGCTCAAGGAAGAGCCGGTGATCAGTTCCTTGGCTCGCTGGATACGCTGTTGGCGAATCCACTCCTGCGGCGACAGCCCGGTGGTGCACTTGAAGGCGCGGGAGAAGTGGCTGCGCGACAGCGCGCAAGCCTGCGCCAGGTCGGCAATTGCCAGGCTTTCGCCGAGGTTGGCAAGGATCAGTTGTTTGGCAATGCGCTCGCGTCGGGGGCATAGGCCGCCGGTCGCGGAGAAGCGCGGAGCACAGTACTCAAGTCGGGCCATGACAAATATCCGTAGTCGATGGGAGCGTTCCCGGTGAATGGATCCAGTGTAGACCGCTTCATTTTTGGCGCCGGACCGTCTGGCTGACGAGTTAATCGTTGTTAATTTCGCCAGGTCAGGGCGCGGAAAAGACAGCACAGGCGTGCAATCGCCGCATGGCGGTATCTGCTTATCTGGCGGCCTGGAAACCGTTTGGAAGCCGCCATGAACCGCAACGACTTGCGCCGCGTCGACATGAACCTGCTGGTGATTTTCGAAGCATTGATGTTCGAGAAGAACCTGACCCGGGTTGCCGAGAAGCTCTTTATGGGCCAGCCGGCGGTGAGTGCGGCGCTTGGGCGCTTGCGGGATTTGTTCGACGACCCGTTGCTGCTGCGCAATGGGCGGGGCATGGAGCCCACGCCACGGGCGCTGGCGATACTCAAGGAGTTGCAACCGGCCATGGACACCATTTCCGGCGCGGTCAGCCGTGCCAAGGATTTTGACCCTTCCACCAGCTGCGCGGTGTTTCGTATTGGTTTGTCGGATGATGCGGAGTTCGGGTTGTTTCCGCCGCTGCTCAGTCAACTGCGTGAGGAGGCGCCGGGGATTATCGTGGTGGTGCGTCGGGCCAACTACCTGCTGATGTCGGCGTTGTTGGCCAGCGGGGAGATTTCGGTGGGGGTGAGTTACACCACGGAATTGCCGGCGAATGCCAAGCGCAAGAAGCTGCGGGATATTCCGTGCAAGGTGCTGCGTGGGGATGACGGGGAGGCGCCGCTAACCCTGGATGATTACTGCGAGCGGCCGCATGCGATGGTGTCGTTTTCGGGGGATTTGAGCGGCAATATCGACCTGGACCTGGCGCGGATCGGCCGGGCGCGCAGGGTGGTGTTGGCGGTGCCGCAATTCAGTGGGTTGCGGGCGTTGTTGGCGGGCACGCGGATTATTGCGACGGTGCCGGATTATGCGGCCTGTGCGTTGACTGAGGGGACGGTGTTACGGGCGCAGGATCCGCCGTTTGAGATTGAGGCGGCGGAGTTGTCGATGGTTTGGAGTGGGGTGCATGATAATGACCCGGCGGAGCGGTGGCTGCGGTCGCGTATCAGTGAGCATATGTCGCGGGCGGTTTAGGCGTGGCGGCCTCTGGGCCGACCAGGTTGGGGGTTGGGTTGGGTGCATATCCGTTGCTGCGGTCACGGCCACTTAGGGTTCCGCTCTTACAGCGGGTCACTTTTGGCAAACGCCCCAAAAGTAACCAAAAGGTCTTTGCCCCACCACTCGGTGCCTCGCCTAGGCTCGGCATGCCCTCACTCCGGCTTGAATCCGTGGGCCGCCGCGACGGGCCATCCATGGCCCAACGCGGCTAACCCGGCGTCCTGCCGGGTTACCCACGGATTCAAGCCTACGTTCGGCCAGCGTGGTTGACGGGGCCTGTCAGATCAAGATCAAAAGCAGAGCACGGCGGCCTAGTAGCCGACCTGAGTGGTTGAAGCAAAAGCGGATCAAAAGCACAGCAACACACTTCTGTCCAATGCACAGAGATCTAAATGTGGGAGCGGGCTTGCCCGCGATGCAGGCACCTCGGTCTATCGGGCACAACCAGTTGATGCCATCGCAGGCAAGCCAGCTCCCACCTTTGACCGAGTACAAACGACTCCCATCTATCTGATTCACAGAAATCCAAATGTGGGAGCGGGCTTGCTCGCGAATGCGGTGGGTCAGTCAGCTCATGTATCACTGGTAGGCCGCCTTCGCGAGCAAGCCCGCTCCCACAAGTTGACCGAGTTCAGCCTCCACCACTGCACTGCTTTGCTTTTCTGTGGGAGCTGGCTTGCCTGCGATGCAGACACCTCGGTGTGTCAGGTACACCGGGTTGATGCCATCGCAGGCAAGCCAGCTCCCACATTTGATTGAGTTCAGCTTCCAGGATCAGGTCGGCTGTCAGGCCGCCTCGGCTTTGCTTTTGATCTAACCACTCAGGTCGGCTACCAGGCCGCCGTGCTCTGCTTTTGATCTTGATCTGCTTTTGACTTTGATCTTAGGCGCCCCGTTAAACCACGCTGGCCGAACGCAGGTTTGAATCCGTGGGTAACCCGGCAGGACGCCGGGTTAGCCGTGTTGGGCCATGGATGGCCCGTCACGGCGGCCCACGGATTCAAGCCTTCGTTCGGGCACACCGAGCCTAAGCGAGGTGCCGAGTGGTGGGGCAAGAGCCCTTTGGTTACTTTGGGGCTTTTCCAAAGTGACCCGCTGTAAGAGCGGAACCCATAGCGGCCGTTACTCAAATAATGGATATGTACTCAACCCAACCCCCCACATGGTCGGCCCAGAGGCCGCCACGTCAAACAGCACATACATCCAATTCCAACCCCCCCATTGCCCCCCAAACTCCCCCTATCGCACAACTCTCCAGGGGGGAATCAAAACCATGGACCCAACACCCAAAACCAGCCCCGACGAAGTCGTCACCCTGGTCGTCAAACACCTGATCAAACCCGGTCGCGAAGCCGACTACGAAGCCTGGCTACGCCGCATCGTGCGCATCGCTGGCGAACGCCCAGGCCACCTCGGCGTCGATGTCGTGCGCAGCAAACAAAACCGCCTGGCGCTGTTCACCTGCGTCCTGCGCTACCGCTCCACCGACGACCTCGAACGCTGGCTCGACTCCCCCGAGCGCCAAGCCCTGATCAACGAAGCTACGCCCATGCTCGCCGACGGCGACAACACCGAAATCGGTGCCGTCAATGAGTTCTGGTTCGCCCCCCTGGCCGACAGCGCCGCCAAACCACCGCGCTGGAAACAAGCCGTGGTGACCCTGTTTGTCATCCTGCCGCTGACCCTGCTGATTCCGATCGTCTGGGGCCCGGTGTTACGCCTGCATCCGTTCCTCTCCAACTACGTGGTCGCAACCTTCCTGGTCACCCTGACCATCGTGCTGCTGGTGGTCTACCTGCTGATGCCGGCCGCCACCCGCCTGTTCGCTCCCTGGCTTGAAGCCTCTGTAAAGGAAACCCTATGAACGCCGATCTGATTCTGTTCAATGGCCAGTTCCACACCGTGGACCGTGAAAACCCGCGTGCCACCGCCGTTGCTATTCACCAGGGCCGCTTCGTCGCGGTCGGCACCGACGCCCAAGCCATGGCGTTGCGTGGCAGTGGCACGCAGGTCATCGACCTTAAGGGCCGCACCGTCATCCCTGGCCTCAATGACTCGCACCTGCACCTGATCCGTGGCGGGCTGAACTACAACCTCGAACTGCGCTGGGAAGGCGTGCCGTCCCTGGCCGATGCGCTGCGCATGCTCAAGGATCAGGCGGATCGCACGCCTACGCCGCAGTGGGTGCGCGTGGTCGGTGGCTGGAACGAATTCCAGTTCGCCGAAAAACGCATGCCGACCCTGGAGGAGCTGAACCAGGCCGCGCCGGACACGCCAGTGTTCGTGCTGCACCTGTACGACCGTGCCTTGCTCAACCGCGCCGCCCTGCGGGTGGCCGGCTATACCAAAGACACGCCGAACCCGCCGGGCGGCGAGATCGTGCGTGACAGCAACGGCAACCCCACCGGCATGCTGGTGGCGCGGCCTAACGCGATGATCCTCTATGCAACCCTGGCCAAGGGGCCGAAATTGCCGCTGGAATATCAGGTCAACTCGACCCGACAGTTCATGCGTGAACTCAATCGCCTGGGCCTTACCAGTGCGATCGATGCCGGCGGTGGCTTCCAGAATTATCCCGATGACTACGCGGTGATCGAGCAACTGGCCAAAGATGAACAGCTGACGGTGCGCATCGCCTACAACCTGTTCACCCAGAAGCCTAAGGAAGAACTCAGCGACTTCAAGCACTGGACCGGCAGCGTCACCCTGCATCAGGGCGATGACTACCTGCGCCACAACGGCGCCGGCGAGATGCTGGTGTTTTCGGCGGCGGACTTCGAAGATTTCCTTGAACCGCGTCCCGACCTGCCGCTGACCATGGAGCAGGAACTGGAACCGGTGGTTCGGCATCTGGTCGAGCAGCGCTGGCCATTCCGCTTGCATGCCACTTACAACGAATCCATCTCGCGCATGCTCGACGTGTTCGAGAAGGTCAACCGCGACATTCCGTTCAATGGCCTGCCGTGGTTTTTCGACCACGCCGAAACCATCACCCCGCACAACATCGAGCGCGTGCGTGCGCTTGGCGGCGGTATCGCGATCCAGGATCGCATGGCGTTCCAGGGCGAATATTTTGTCGAGCGTTACGGCGCCAAGGCGGCCGAAGCCACGCCGCCGATCAAGCGCATGTTGGCTGAAGGCGTACCGGTCGGGGCGGGCACCGATGCCACACGGGTGTCGAGCTACAACCCCTGGACCTCGTTGTATTGGATGGTCAGCGGCCGCACCGTCGGCGGCCTGGAACTGCACGCCGAAGGCCTGCCGCGCCTCACCGCGTTGGAGCTGTTCACCCACGGCAGTGCCTGGTTCTCGTCGGAGCAGGGCAAGAAGGGCCAGATCAAGGTCGGCCAGTTGGCGGACGTTGCCGCGCTGTCGGCAGACTTTTTCAGTGTCGATGAAGAAGCCATCAAGTGGATCGAGTCGGTGCTCACCGTGGTCGGCGGCAAGGTGGTGTACGGCGCCGGCGACTTCGAAGATTTCGCACCGCCACGCGTGCCGGTGCTGCCGGACTGGTCGCCGGTGGTCAAGGTGCCGGGGCACTGGCGCCCAAGTTCAGCGTTACAAGCCCAGGTCCATCAATGCAGCGGCCCGTGTGGCGTGCATGCCCATGGCCATGAAAAAGCGCGCCTTTCCAGCGTGCCGGTCAGCGACTTCCAGGGTTTCTGGGGCGCGTTTGGCTGCTCGTGCTTTGCCTTCTAAAACCCCCAAAGGAGCTACCCCATGACTTACAAACGCTTGAACAAAGACGACGCCGTGGTGCTGTTGGTGGACCACCAGACTGGGTTGATCTCGCTGGTGCAGGATTTCTCGCCCAACGAATTCAAGAACAACGTGCTGGCGCTGGCGGATGTGGCCAAGTTCTTCAAGCTGCCGACCATCCTCACCACCAGCTTTGAAACCGGCCCCAACGGCCCGTTGGTGCCGGAGCTTAAGGCGCTGTTCCCGGACGCGCCGTACATCCCGCGCCCTGGCCAGATCAATGCCTGGGACAACGAAGATTTCGTCAAGGCCGTCAAGGCCACCGGCCGCAAGCAATTGATCATCGCCGGTGTGGTGACCGACGTCTGCGTGACGTTCCCGACCCTGGCCGCGCTGGCTGAAGGCTTCGAGGTGTTTGTGGTGACCGACGCTTCGGGGACGTTCAACGAGGCCGTGCAACGTGCGTCGTGGGCGCGCATGAGCGCAGCGGGTGCGCACCTGGTCAACTGGTTTGCGGTGGCCTGCGAGCTGCAGATCGACTGGCGCAACGACATGGAAGGCCTGGCCAACCTGCTGTCGCCACGCATTCCCAACTACCGCAACCTGATGAACAGCTACTCGGCGTTTACTGCCAAGTAACCCCGCAGACAGGACACCGCTGAACCCTGTGGGAGCCGGGCTTGCCCGCGATGGCGCAGCATCAGTCGACATCACGGTTGGCTGACGCTGCGCTGTCGCGGGCCAGCCCGGCCCCCACATTTGATTTGTGGTGCCATGACTGACCGGTTATAAATCAGCAAAATGTCCACCGAGAAGCGACAATGAACCCCTTCGAAGACATGCGCCTGTTCTGCCAGGTCATGGAGTCCGGCAGCTTTACCGCCGCCGCCGAGCAACTGGGCCTGTCCAAGCAATTTGTCAGCCGCCGCCTGATTCAGCTGGAAGACCGCCTGGGCGTGCGCCTGCTCAACCGTTCCACGCGCCGCCTGGACGTCACGCCGCTGGGCCAGAGTTATTACGAATCCGCCTTGCGATTGCTCAGTGACGTCGAGCAAGTGGAGCAGGGCATCGCCGGCCAGAACAGCGAGCCGCGCGGCACGCTGCGCCTGAGTGCGCCGCTGTCGTTTGCCATGGCTCACCTGGGTTGCCTGTTGCCGTCATTTCTGCAGCGCTATCCGCACGTGTCGGTGGAAGTCGACCTCAGTGACCGGCCTGTTGACCTGATCGGCGAAGGCTACGACCTAGTGCTGCGCATCGGCACCCTTGAAGACTCGACCTTGATCGCGCGCCGCATCGCCAGTGTCGAGCGGGTGTATTGCGCCAGCCCCGAGTACCTGGCCCGGCGCGGCACGCCGCTCAAGCCCGAAGACCTGGCCGACCACGATTGCCTGCCCTACGGCCACGGCCGCCAGGTGCAGTGGCGCTTCCAGACCAAGGGCAAACTGCAGTCGGTGAATGTCAGCGGGCGCATGCGCGTGAACAACGGCGAGTTGTTGCGCGACACGGCGATTGCCGGATTGGGCGTCACGTACCTGCCAACGTTTATCGTGGCCGACGCGTTGAAGGACGGGCGCTTGGTCACGCTTTTTGAAGACTTCGCCCCTGAAGCGCTGACCTTGTCAGCCGTTTACCCGCAGCACCGGCAGAGCTCCAGACCCGTGCAGGCGCTGGTGGAATTCTTGCGCGAGCGCCTGGCGGGTGGTTGCTGAGCCACTGACACAACATCGCACACCTGTGGGAGCGGGCTTGCTCGCGAAAGCGGTGTGCCAGTCAGCGTATCTGTAGCTGATCCAGCGCATTCGCGAGCAAGCCCGCTCCCACATTTTGATTGAGGTTTGGCTCAGAGATCGACGAGGTTGGCCAACTCCGAACCGTCCACATACCGCTGCAGATTCGCCAGGAACGTATCGGCAATCTCCTCTTGGCTGGCGCTGGTGGAATTCTTGCGTGAACGCCTGGCGGGTGGTTGCTGAACCACTGACACAACATCGCACACCTGTGGGAGCGGGCTTGCTCGCGAAAGCGGTGTGTCAGTCAGCGTATCTGTAGCTGATCCAGCGCATTCGCGAGCAAGCCCGCTCCCACATTTTGATTGAGGTTTGGCTCAGAGATCGACGAGGTTGGCCAGCTCCGAGCCCTGCACGTAACGCTCCAAATTCGCCAGGAACGTATTGGCAATCTCCTCTTGGCTGGCGCTGGTGGAATTCTTGCGTGAACGCCTGGCGGGTGGCTGTTGAACCACTGACACAACATCGCACACCTGTGGGAGCGGGCTTGCTCGCGAAAGCGGTGTGTCAGTCAGCGTATCTGTAGCTGATCCAGCGCATTCGCGAGCAAGCCCGCTCCCACTTTTTGATTGAGGTTTGGCTCAGCGATCGACGAGGTTGGCCAACTCCGAACCGGCCACATACCGCTGCAGATTCGCCAGAAACGTATCGGCAATCTCCTCTTGGCAGGCGCTGGTGGAATTCTTGCGTAAACGCCTGGCGGGTGGTTGCTGAACCACTGACACCACTCAGAACAACTGTGGGAGCGGGCTTGCTCGCGAATACGGTGCATCCGTTACAAATAAGCTGACTGATCCACCGCATTCGCGAGCAAGCCCGCTCCCACATTTTGATTGAGGTTTGGCTCAGCGATCGACGAGGTTGGCCAACTCCGAGCCGTCCACATACCGCTGCAGATTCGCCAGGAACGTATCGGCAATCTCCTCTTGGCTGTTGGTCGAAATCGCCGAGGTGTGCGGCGACAACCTCACCCGCGGATGGCTGTACAACGGGTGCCCATCCGGCAGCGGTTCCGGCTCGGTCACGTCCAGCGATGCCAGGCCAACCTGACCGTTATCCAACGCCTCCAACAACGCCTCTTGATCCAGCAAACCACCGCGCGCGATGTTGATCAGGTGCAGCCCCGGCTTGGCACTGCCGAGCACATCGCGGTTAACGATATGCCGCGTGCTCTCGGTCAGCGGCGCCGCCAGCACCAGATGGTCGGCGCGGGCGAACAGGTCGTGGATATCCCGAGCGGCTTCGACGTCGTCGACGTCAAAAGAGGCATGGCTTTGACGCAAAGCAACCACGTTGATGCCGAGCGCCAACGCCTTTTGCGCGAGGCTTCTACCAATTGCGCCAAAGCCGAGAATGCCCAGGGTAGTGCCCTTGAGTGGGCGCAATGGCGTGAAATTCCAGTGGGCATCCTTCACCCAGATAGCCGGTAAATGCTTGGACGCGGCAAAGATCGCCGCCAGGGCGAACTCGGCGAGGTTGTCGGCGGCGCTGCCACGCGAGGTGGTTACCGGTGGGCCGTTGAACAGCCACTGCGGGTAGAAGTCGATGCCCGACGAGACCAGATGCACCCACTGCGCGCCGTACGGCCAGCCCGGCGGCGGGGTGTCCGGCGCGGTGTAGCCGCGCACGTTGATCGGGCGCAACAAGAGGATATTGGCCTGGGGCGGCAAGTCACTCGGCACACCAGCAGGCACGCCGATCACCTGGGCTTCAGGATGAATCGAGGCGAGGCGTTCGCGGATCACCGCGTTGTAGTCTTCGTCCAGCTGGCTGGCAATAATCACCTGACTCATGAGCGTTCCTTATTCATTTTTGGCCACGTTGGGCGAACACAGCTTTGCCGACGCCTTGCAGCACGGCGTCGTTTTGTGGGGTATGCACGCGGCTGCACAGCACATCGCGGTAATGGCGTTGCAGCGGGCTGTGGCGTGACAGGCCGGGGTTGCCCGAGGCTTCGATGGCCAACTCGACGGCGCGGATCGCGTTGCCGGTCACCAGGTACTTCAACTGCGCGGCATTCGCGGCCGGTGTGTGGCCTTCAGCGGCGGCATCCAGCAGGCTGCGGTTGGCAAACAGCAGCGTGTCGATATGGCCGACGGTTTCCTGAAAGCGCGGCAAGGTCGACAGCGCTGCGCCCAGATTGGATGGTTTGCGCTCCTCCAGCCATTTCACCAGCCAGTCCCGTGCAGCCTGGGCCACGGCGTCATACACCGAAGACAGCAACACTGACATCCACAGGAAACCATCGCCATCCAGCTCTGGCTGCGGCGCACTCCAGGGGCTCACGCTGACGGCGTGGTCCAGCGGCACCAGCACGTTGTCGAGCACCACTTCATGGCTGCAGGTGGCGCGCATGCCCAAGTGGTCCCAGGTGTCGATGATGCTTATGCCGGGGCTATCCCTGCGCACCAGCCAGGCGCCCACCAGCGGGTCGGCGTCATCGCTGCGCGCCCATACGCTGAACCAGCTCAGACCATGGCTGCCGGTGGAGTAAATCTTGCGCCCACTGATGCGCCAGCCTTCGGCGGTGCGCACGGCGGTGGTCGCCGGCAGGCCGCCCCGCGCCGGGGTGCCGAGGTCGGGTTCGACGCGCAGGGCGTTGATCAGCGCGCCGTTGCGCACCGCGTCTTCGGCCACTTGCACGCGCAAGTGCTGGGGCCAGGTCTTGCTGTCTTGCAAGCGCGTGTGTTGCAGGTACTGCATCACCAGGATCAGCGCGGTGGAGGGCTCGCCCTTGGCAATCGCGCTGATCGCCTTGCGCGCCTGGGGCAAGCTGGCACCGCCGCCGCCCAAGGACTTGGGCACAGTGAGGGCGACCAGGCCGCGGTCATGCAGCAGCTTAAAATTGTTGTGGGGGAAAGCACCGCTGGCGTCGTACAGGTGCGCGGTGCTTGCCAGCTCGGCGCTGAGGCGTTCGAGCAGGGCTTCGAAGTTGGCGACTTCCACGCAGCGTAAGGAAGGTTGGGACGTCATGAGCATGTACTCGGTCAAAAATGTGGTCTTAGATAGCGATACGCACGGGCTGTTGGCCCAACAAGCGCTCCACCACCTGCAACACCGGCTCGGCCTCGGTACGCACCAGCCAGTCCGGGCTGACCTCGACAAACGCCACCGTGCCGTCCTGGGCAATCACCACCACGGTTGGCTGCGGCAATTCCCACGTACCGGTGCCGGTGGTTTCGCCGATGCTGCTGCCCTTGGCCAATGCCGCATTGCGCGAGGCTTCGTCAAAGCTGTAAAGAATGCCCAGGCGCCGCCCGAGGGTGTTGTCCGGGTCGCTGGCGACCAGCAGTTTGAGGTCATGGCGGGTCTTGATCTCGACCAGGCGCTGTGGCACTTGCGGGCTGACCGCCACCAGCGGCACGCCCCATTCACGCAGGCGTGGGTAGAGCTGGCGCTCGTAATAGGGCAGGGCGATGTTGCACGCCGGGCAGCCGGCAAAACGGAAGAAAATCAGCACCGCCGGCCCGTCGGCCAGCAGCAGGTCGAGGTTCAGTTCGCCGCCTTCCACATTGAGCAAGGTGAACGGGTCCAGCGCATCGCCCACCTGCACATACGCGTCGGGCTGCGCTTCATCCACCAGGCGCTGGCGCTGGTCGATATTGACCTGCAACGCCGCCGGCGCCCAGGTGGCCACACGTTCGGCATGCAGCTCAGCTAATTGACGGTTGAGGGATTCGCTCATGCCAGCGCCTCCTGTTGTTCTTCGACCTCGGTGGCGACGCTGTAACGGTTGGCCGGCACGTCCAGGCCCAGGTTGTCGCGCAGCGTGTGGCCGCTGTACTCGGTGCGGAACAGGCCGCGCTGTTGCAGCACCGGCACCACCAGCTCGGTGAAGTACTGCAAGCCATCCGGCAGCACCGAGTTGATGATGAAACCATCGCTGGCGCCGGTTTCGAACCAGGTCTGGATCGCATCGGCGACCTGCTCCGGGGTGCCGACAAAATCGCGCTTGGGCCGCGAGAAACGCAGGGCCACTTCGCGCAGGGTCAGGCCTTCGTCCTTGGCCAGTTGCTTGATGCGCTCGGAGCCGCCTTTCTGGCTGTTGGCGCCCAGGTCGCCGAGTTCCGGGAAGGGTTCGTCCAGCGGGTATTGGCTGAAGTCGTGGTCGTTGAACGGGCGGCCGAGAGCGACGATGGCGTCCTCCACGGTGACCAGGTCCACGGCCTGCTGATAGCGGCTTTGCACCTCGGCGGCGTCGCGCCCGACAATCGGGCGGATGCCCGGCAGGATCGACAGGCTGTGGGCGTCGCGGCCAAAGCCCTTGGCGCGGCGCTTCAAGTCGGCGCTGTAGGCTTTGGCTTCTTCAATGTGCTCGACGTGCACGAAAATCGCATCGGCGTTTTGCGCCGCAAAGTTGCGCCCATCCTCCGAGGTGCCGGCCTGGAAAATTGCCGGTTGGCCCTGGCGCGAACGCGCGATGTTCAGCGGGCCTTTGACCGAGAAAAACTCGCCTTTGTGGTTCAGCGCGTGCAGCTTGTGCGGGGTGAAAAACTCGCCACTTTGCTTGTTGTAGGTAAAGGCGTCGTCTTCCCAGGAATCCCACAGGCCCTTGACCACGTTGAGGTGTTCCTTGGCGATGCGGTAGCGCACGGCATGCGGTGGGTGCTCGGCCTTGCCGAAGTTGTCGGCGGTGCCGCTGAGCCATGAGGTGACCACGTTCCAACCGGCGCGGCCGCCGCTGATGTGGTCCAGCGACGCAAACTGGCGTGCCACCTGATAGGGCTCGCTGTAGCTGACCGTCACCGTGGCAACCAGGCCAATGTTCGTGGTCAGTGCGGCGAGGGCCGAGAGAATGGTCAGCGGCTCGAAGCGGTTGAGGTAGTGCGGGCTGGACTTGGCGTGGATATGCAGGCTGTCGGCGATGAACACGAAATCGAATTTGGCGCCTTCGGCCAATTCAGTCTGCTGCTTGTAGAAACCAAAATTCGTACTGGCATTCGGTTGCGCCTGCGGGTGGCGCCATTCACCCCAGCCGTGACCGACGCCGTGAACCATGGCGCCCAGCTTCAAATGGCGTGGCTGCAATTGACCTGGCTTGCTCATGTGTAGCTCCTTGCTTAGCGCGATGCTTGGGAAGTGGGAAAACGCTCGGCGTTAAAGCTCTTGTCGAAACCCTGCGACACGTCGATGTGCCTGGGCAGCAGGCCTTCCTTCTGATAGGTGTCGGCCGTGGCTTGCAGGCCGCTGATCACGCTGTCGTCGATCACGACGGGGCTCAGATGAGTGTCCTTGGCCACCTCGACGTGCACCGCCAACGGCAGGCCGGTGATTTTCGATTGGGCGGCAGCGTATTCATTGGGGTGCGCATTGGCCCACGCATAAGCGCGATCGACGCGGGCGACAAAGTCGTCCAGTTGCGCGCGTTTTTCGCTGATGGCCTGTTGGGTGGCCGCAAAATACAGGTGGTTGCTCAGTAACGGGTTGCCGCTGACCAGCACCCTGGCCTGGCTTTGTGAGGTGACCACTGTGGTGTACGGGTCCCATGTGGCCCAGGCATCGACGGTGCCGTTATCGAGCACCAACCGCGATTCGGCGGGCAGCAGGAATATGAATTGCACATCCTGGGTGGTCAGCCCGGCGCTGGCCAGGGCCTTGATCGCCAGGTAGTGGCCGATGGAGCCGCGGCCGGTGACGATTTTCTTGCCCTTGAGGTCGGCCACCGTCTTGATCGGTGAGTCCTTGGGCACCACCAGGGCGGTGGTGTTGCGCCCTTCGGCGTGGATGATGCTGACCACTTTGAGCGAGGCGCCGGCGCCCAGAGCAAACACATACGGCGCATCACCGAGCGCACCAACATCCACGGCGCCGGCATTCAGGGCTTCGCCCAACGGTGAGGCGGAGGGGAATTCCGACCATTGGAGGGTGTAGGGAACGTTTTGGGTTTCGCCCGAGGCTTCCAGCAGGGCCTTGATGGTGGATTTTTGATTGGCCACGCGCAGCGGTTGCAGGTCGGCGGCCTGGGCGGTGGTGAGCAGGCCAAAGGCGAGGGCGGTGCCCAGCAACAGGCGTTTGAACGCAGGGGTAAAGGTCATGAGCGGTAGATTCCAGACAGATCGAAAAGGTGTGGGTTACCTCCGCCTGGAAAGGGGTCGGTGCGGCCTGCCCCGGTCCGGGGCAGGCGTTAAGGGGGCTCAGATCACATAGAAACCATGGGTGCCGTCGCGGGCCAGCTGCTCGACCAGGCCGAACTCCCAATCCAGGTAGGCCTGCATGGCTTCCTTGGGGCTGTCGGTGCCTTCGTACGGTCGGCGGTAGCGGTCGATACGCGCTGAGGCCAGGTGCGTTTCTCCCGTTTCCAGCGGCAGTTGTTCGGCGATCCAGTGCGTGGTGCCGCCTTGCAGCAGGAACACCGGCTTGCCGGTCAGCGCTTCGACTTCGGCCACCGCCAGGCGTGCCAGTTGGCTGGTGCCGCAGGTCAGCACATAACGCTCGGCGGGCGGTACCTTGGCCAGCGCCTCGGGCAATTGCGCACGCAAGACCCAGTGAGCACCGGGGATATGGCGCTTGACGTAATTGACGCTGGGGGTGAAATCCAGCACCGCCGTGTCGCCGTGGGCGAGCCACTCCGCCAGGGTGTGCGGGCTGATCAACTCGGCTTGCTGCGGCGCGGGCACGGGTGCTACCCAGGCACCGGTTTCGCTTAAGTGCGCTGTTTGCAGGTCGTCGAGCACATGCACCTCCCAGCCCAGTTGCGCGAGCCAGGAGGCGGACATGTTGGCACGTACGCCGTCGTCATCCGCCAGCACCAGGCGCGCACCGCGCACGCTGGCGACGTGATCGGTTTCCTGCACCAGCTGGCCGCCCGGAGTAGAGCGTGCGCCAGGCAAGTGGCCGGCTTCGAATTCTTCCGGGGTGCGCACATCGAACAGGTACGTGGTGCGGTGCGGTTCCTGCTGCCAGCGTTGCAGATCAGCCAAAGTCGCACGGCCGACGCGGGCTTTGTCGGCCACGCGGCGCGCGTCCCGGGCGGCGATCTGGCGGTGTTCTTCGCGGGTTGGCGCAAAGCGCCGCGACTGGCCGTGGGCGAGTTTCTGCCCGGCCAGGGTCCAGCCGATGGTGCCGTTACGCAGCGCCGACACCGGGTTGGCGATGCCAGAGTTGATCAGCGATTGAGTGCCAATAATGCTGCGCGTGCGCCCGGCGCAGTTGACGATGATGTGGGTGGACGGGTCCGGCGCCAGTTCACGCGCGCGCAGCACCAGCTCGGCACCGGGCACGCTGATGCCGGTGGGGATGCTCATGGTCTGGTATTCGTCGAAGCGGCGCGCGTCGAGCACCACCACGTCGGCTTGGTTGTCGAGCAGAGCCTGGACTTCTTCGGCGGCCAGGGACGGCGTATGGCGCTCGCTCTCGACCAGCTCGCCAAACGCCTTGCTCGGCACATTGACGTCGATAAACAGCTCGCCACCGGCCTTGCGCCAACCGTCCAACCCCCCTTCAAGCAGGCTGACCTGGGTGTAGCCCAGCGCAACCAGGCGCTCGGCAGCGCGCTGCGCCAGCCCTTCACCATTGTCGTAGACGGTGACCTGGGTATCGCGCCGTGGAATGCGCGCGTACACCTCCAGCTCCAGTTTGGACAGCGGGATATTCGCAGCGAACAGCGGGTGCGACTCGGCAAACGGCGCTTCTTCGCGCACATCGACCAGGGCGACTTCTTCACGGTCCAACAGGGCCTGACGGATCTGGGCGAAGCTGCGGTTCGATACGGTGGTCATAGGGCAGGGCTCTTTTCTTTGGACAAATCCCAGATGTTCGGGAGGTAGGCGTTGGAATAACCGGAGATAAACAGTTTCTCGCTGCCGTCGGGCTGATACACCGCGCGGCGTACCGCACCGATATTGGCGCCGTACACATGAATGCTGATCGACACCTGGTCGCTGTGGGCATTGCTGACCTGATGGATATCGCCGACCTTGGGCGACACGGCCTCGACCTGACCCGGCACCAACTGAATCGGCTTGCCCTCGGCAACGAGGCGGCCGTCGGGTGCGCGTTCAAAGCCCTGGGAAAATTCCGAACCGCGCAGCATGCCGATCAAGCCCCACACGCGGTGGTCATGAATCGGCGTGCTTTGCCCCGGCCCCCACACAAAGCTGACGATGCTGAAGCGCTGGCGCGAATCGGCATGCAGCAGAAATTGCTGGTAACGCGCGGGGTCGGGTTGGGCGTATTCGTCGGGCAGCCAGTCATCGTGGCTGACCAGTTGCGCCAAGAGCTTGCCGCCACGGTGCAGCAGGTCGCCTTCGCGTGGATTGCCGTCGATCAATTCCGCCAGGGCGCCTATAAAGGCTCTGAGTCTCTCGGGGTGTCGGGCCTGGGTCATGGCACTTCCATCGCTGCTTTAACGGGGAGGGTTTGATGGGTTTATATAAGCATAATGTTTATAGTTAATATGCTATTTTTTAATGATTAGCTTATAGCTTTAGGTAATTTAGGACCGCTCTGCATAGCGTTAGACGTTATCGATCACAGCGTGGACTATCCATGCAGCGTTCCTGCAACTATGCTTCGCACACATCTTAATGACTGTTCTCTATGTGCGGCCCAAATGAAAATTGACGATATCGATGCCTTTGTCGAAGTGATTCGTTGCCAGTCCATCAGCCATGCCGCCGAGTCGTTGCAACTGACCCAGCCGGCCATTACCCGCCGCGTGCAGAACTTCGAGCAGGCGCTGGGTGTGGAGCTGTTCGACCGCAACACCAAGCCCCTCAAGCCTACGCTGATCGGTACGCGCGTTTATGAACAATGCCGGCTGATCCTGCGCGAAATGGATGCCCTGCGCGAACTGGTGGCCACCGATGCGCCGCCGACCGGCGTATTGCGCCTGGGCGTGCCGCAGACCATCGGCGATGTGGTGCTGCTCGATGCGCTCAAGCACCTGCGCACCGAATACGCCGACTTGCGCACGCAAGTCGCCACGGGTTGGGGCAGCCAACTGGTCGGCAAGATCGAGCGCGGTGAACTGGACGCGGCGGTGGCGCTGTTTCCGGCAGGCAAGATTTTCCCGGACAACATCGTCGGTGAGTCCATCGGCAAAATGGAGTTGGTGGTGGTGTGTGCCAAGGCGCAGTTGCCGAAGAAGCCGTGCAAGTTGGCCGATGTGTACCAGAACGGCTGGATTCTGAACCCGGATGGCTGCGGTTTCCGGGCCGGCTTGCAGCGCACCTTGTCTGATCAGGGGTTGGGATTGCGGGTGAACCTGGAAACCTTCGGCACCGAGTTGCAATTGGGGCTGGTGGCAGACGGTTTGGGCCTGGGGCTGGTGCCGCGGCCTTTGCTGGAGCGCAGCGCTCACCGTGAGCAGCTGGCGGTCATGCCGCTCAAGGATTTCAAGCCGGTGATGGATTTGTGGCTGATCTATCCGCATTTTCTCGGCAACCTGCAGGGGCCGGTGGATGCATTCGGCAAGCTGGTCGCGGACTCGCTGCACAAGATCCGCAACGCCGCCTGAGCGAAGGATAGTTTTTATAAAAAAAAATAATAATTAGCTTAGATTAAAATGTGCTTTTTATTATTTTTCGGCATCCCCTAGGCTGCCTGGAAGTCCTTAAGGCCATCCAGGAAGTTTTGCCATGAGCAGCGTCACCTCTCTATCCAGCGTTTCCAGCAACGTCCGCCAGCGCGTATCGCCCGAAGAGTGGGAGGTGCGCGTCAAACTGGCCGCGGCCTATCGGCTGGCGGCGTTGTACAAGTGGACCGATCACATCTACACGCACTTCTCGGCCCGCGTGCCGGGTCCGGATGAGCATTTCCTGATCAATGCCTTTGGCTTGTTGTTCGATGAAATCAGCGCGTCCAACCTGGTCAAGGTTGACCTTGACGGCACGATTGTCGACGACCCTACGGGCCTGGGCATCAATTACGCAGGTTATGTGATTCACAGTGCCATCCACGGCGCGCGGCATGACCTGCAAGCGGTGCTGCACACGCATACCCGTGACGGTATTGCGGTGTCGGCGCAGAAGGACGGGCTGTTGCCGATTTCCCAGCACTCTATCGCGTTCTCCGGGCGTGTCGCGTACCACGGCTATGAAGGCGTGGCGCTGGACCTGGACGAGCGTGAGCGGTTGGTGGCGGACCTGGGGGACAAGAGTGTGATGATTTTGCGTAACCATGGGTTGTTGACGGCGGGGGTGAGCGTTGAGCATGCGTTTCAGCAGCTGCAGGGGCTGGAGCGTGCGTGCAATATCCAGGTGGCGGCGCAGGCGGGCGGGAATGCGCAGTTGATCTTTCCGCCGGCGGAGGTGGTGGCCAAGGTTGAAGAGCAGGCCAGGGTGTTCAGCAACGGGGCCGGACCGGGTGTGGCGCGGCATTGGAATCCTTTTTTTCTTCCGTTTCCTCCTCCTTCTCCCAAGTATAAAAACTGACGTCGGTAGTGGTGG
>NZ_CAWPSZ010000024.1:0-31673 GCF_963890955.1 Pseudomonas sp. MF6747 | reverse complement strand
CTGGGCTTCGATGAACTGAAGCAACTCGCTGTCGAATTCTGCGTAACTCTTTGTTTACCAAGGAGTTTTCCGTTTCGACTGCGCCGGAAGTGGGGCGAATTATAGACTTCCAGAATCTGCCGTCAACACCTTTTTTCACATTTCTGTCATATCGGTCAAAAACCCCGCAGAAACGCGAAAGCCGGCCCCGAGGGGCCGGCTTTCAGCCCACTTTACAAGCTAGGAAAGGCAAACTGCGACGCTTCATGGCTGGCCCGTTGCGGCCAGCGCTGGGTGATCGCCTTGCGACGGGTGTAGAAACGCACCCCATCCGGCCCATAGGCATGCAAGTCGCCAAACAGCGAGCGCTTCCAGCCGCCGAAGCTGTGATAAGCCACTGGCACCGGCAGCGGGACGTTCACCCCGACCATGCCCACTTCGATCTCGTCACAGAACAGGCGCGCCGCCTCACCGTCACGGGTAAAGATGCAAGTGCCATTACCGTATTCGTGATCATTGATCAGCTGCATCGCCGCTTCCAGGCTATCTACCCGAACGACACACAGCACCGGCCCGAAGATCTCTTCTTTATAGATGCGCATCTCAGGGGTCACATGATCAAACAGGCTGCCGCCCAGGAAGAAACCTTCCTCATGCCCGGCAACACTTAAACCACGGCCGTCGACCACCAGCTTGGCACCCGCCGACACGCCATCTTCTATATAGCCGCTGACCTTGTCGCGCGCCTGGCCCGTCACCAACGGCCCCATATCCAGGCCGCAGGACGTGCCCGCTCCAATCTTCAGCGCTTTGACCTGCGGCACCAGCTTGGCGATCAACGCATCCGCCACCTGATCACCCACGCACACCGCCACCGAGATCGCCATGCAACGCTCCCCGCACGAACCATACGCCGCGCCCATCAAGGCACTCACGGCATTATCCAGGTCTGCATCCGGCATCAGCACCGCATGGTTCTTCGCCCCGCCCAGCGCTTGCACACGTTTGCCGCGCTTGGTCGCTTCGGAATAAATGTATTCGGCAATGGGCGTCGAGCCCACAAAGCTCAGTGCCTTGACTTCCGGCGCTTCGATCAGCGCATCCACCGCGCCCTTGTCACCGTGCACCACGCTCAACACACCCTTAGGCAGGCCGGCTTCCTGCAGCAACTGCGCGATCAGCAGCGTAGAACTTGGATCACGCTCCGACGGCTTCAGGATGAAACAGTTGCCGCAGACAATGGCCAGCGGGTACATCCACAACGGCACCATCGCCGGGAAGTTGAATGGCGTAATACCAGCCACCACGCCCAACGGCTGGAAATCCGACCAGGCATCAATGTTCGGCCCCACGTTACGGCTGTACTCGCCCTTGAGAATCTCCGGCGCCGAGCACGCGTACTCGACGTTCTCGATCCCGCGCTTCAATTCACCCGCCGCGTCCTCCAGCGTCTTGCCATGCTCTTCGCTGATCAACTGAGAGATGCGTGCTTCGTTCTGCTCCAGCAATTGCTTGAAACGAAACATCACCTGGGCACGTTTGGCCGGCGGGGTATTGCGCCAGGCCGGGAACGCGGCCTTGGCCGAGTCGATCGCCTGTTGAATGGTTTCACGACTGGCCAGTGGCACTTGGTGAATCACCTGGCCGGTAGACGGGTTATATACGTCGGCACTCCGGCCGCTGTCATTGACCAACTCACCGTTGATCAAATGCTGGATAAGGCTCATGCAGGGCTCCTGAAAAGGTGTTCTATATAGAAGGAGAAATCAGTCGATCTTGTTCAGCACTTCGCCGACCGCGTCAAACAGGCGATCCAGGTCCTGCGGCTTGCTGTTGAAGGTTGGCCCGAACTGCAGGGTGTCGCCGCCAAAGCGCACGTAGAAGCCGGCTTTCCACAAGGCCATGCCGGCCTCGAATGGACGCACAATGGCATCACCGTCACGCGGAGCAATCTGGATCGCGCCGGCCAGGCCGTAGTTACGAATGTCGATCACGTTCTTGCTGCCCTTCAAACCGTGCAGCGCATTCTCAAAGTGTGGTGCGACTTCGGCCACGCTCTGCACCAGGTTTTCCTTCTGCAGCAAGTCCAATGCCGCCAGGCCAGCCGCGCACGCCACTGGGTGCGCCGAGTAGGTATAGCCGTGGGGGAATTCCACGGCGTACTCCGGCGTCGCCTGGTTCATGAAGGTCTGATAGATCTCGCTGCTGGCAATCACCGCGCCCATCGGGATCGCGCCGTTGGTGACTTGCTTGGCGATGCACATCAGGTCCGGGGTCACGCCGAAGCTGTCGGCGCCGAACATCGAGCCGGTACGGCCGAAACCGGTGATCACTTCGTCGAACACCAACAGGATGTTGTGCTGATCGCAGATCTCACGCAGGCGCTTGAGGTAACCCTGTGGCGGCACCAGCACGCCAGCGGAGCCGGCCATCGGCTCAACAAACACGGCGGCAATGTTCGACGCGTCGTGCAGCTCGATCAACTTGAGCAGCTCATCGGCCAAAGCAATACCGCCCTGCTCCGGCATCCCACGAGAAAACGCATTGCTCGCCAGCAAGGTGTGAGGCAGGTGATCCACATCCATCAAGCCCTGACCAAACAGCTTCCGGTTACCGTTGACGCCGCCCAGGCTGGTGCCGGCAATGTTGACACCATGATAGCCACGGGCGCGGCCAATCATTTTGGTCTTGGTCGCCTGCCCCTTCAGCCGCCAGTAGGCGCGCACCATCTTCACCGCGGTATCGGCGCACTCGGAGCCGGAGTCCGTGAAAAACACGTGATTCAGATTGCCCGGCGTCAGGTCGGTGATCTTTTCTGCCAGCTGGAACGACAGCGGATGGCCGTACTGGAAGCCCGGGGAGTAGTCCAGGGTGCCCAGTTGCTTGGCGACCGCTTCCTGGATTTCCTTGCGGGTGTGCCCGGCGCCGCAGGTCCACAGGCCCGACAACGAGTCGTACACCTTGCGGCCCTTGTCATCGGTCAACCAGCTGCCTTCGGCGGCCACGATCAGGCGCGGGTCACGCTGGAAGTTACGGTTGGCGGTGTAGGGCATCCAGTGCGCATCCAACTTCAATTGGCTGGCCAGGGACGTCGGGGCGTTTTCGGGCATGTTCATCAGCAAAACCTCGCAGGGCAAAAGGCAGCGTCGGGATTGAAAAGCGTTCTTGCAGCTAAATTGCCACGGGGATAAAGTCGGTGAAATCCAACTCTTCTAACCTTCAGTCAGGCCTTCACTAAACTATGAGCAGCCGCCGACCCGACCCTCTGGCCCAAGTCAGTGACTTCGATATCCGCCTGTTGCGCATCTTTCGCAGCGTGGTGGAGTGCGGCGGCTTCTCGGCAGCAGAAACCGTGCTCGGCATTGGCCGCTCGGCCATCAGCCAGCAGATGAGCGACCTCGAACAGCGCCTGGGATTGCGCCTGTGCCAACGCGGGCGTGCCGGTTTCTCGCTCACCGAAGAAGGCCGCGAGGTCTACCAATCGGCCCTGCAGCTATTAAGTGCCCTGGAAAGCTTTCGCACTGAGGTCAACGGCCTGCACCAGCATTTGCGCGGCGAGCTGATCATCGGCCTCACCGACAACCTCGTCACCCTGCCCCACATGCGCATCACTCACGCGTTGGCACAGTTGAAGGAACGTGGCCCGGACGTGCAGATACAAATCCGCATGATCGCCCCCAATGAAGTCGAGCAAGGCGTACTCGACGGCCGCCTGCATGTCGGCGTTGTCCCCCAGGCCAGCGCGCTGTCGGGCCTGGAATACCAGCCGCTCTACAGCGAACGTTCGCTGCTCTATTGCGCGGTTGGCCACCCGCTGTTCTATGCCGACAACAAACAACTGGACGACGCCCGCCTCGACAGCCAGGACGCCATCGCCCCCACCTTCCGCTTGCCCGCCGAGATCCAGGCCCATTACCAAGCACTCAACTGCACCGCCAGCGCCTCGGACCGCGAAGGCATGGCGTTCCTGATCCTCACGGGCCGCTACATTGGTTACCTGCCTGACCACTACGCCAGCCTGTGGGTGCAACAAGGCCGACTGCGCGCGCTGAAACCGACTACACGTTTTTACGATTTGAGCCTCGCATCGGTCACGCGCAAGGGCCGTCGCCCTCATTTGGTGCTGGAAAGCTTTCTCGAGAGTCTGGCGGCAACGCGCTAGCTCGGGCCTTTCGCA
The DNA here is from genome assembly GCF_963890955.1 of Pseudomonas sp. MF6747. Lineage (NCBI taxonomy): Bacteria > Pseudomonadati > Pseudomonadota > Gammaproteobacteria > Pseudomonadales > Pseudomonadaceae > Pseudomonas > Pseudomonas sp. MF6747. Next base: position 27,517 of record NZ_CAWPSZ010000024.1, on the reverse strand, counting down.
AAAAGCTGAGCAACTGGACAGCTTTTTGCAAGGCACAAGGACCTTGAACCGTCCGCCCTGAGTTTGCCCGCCATGCCACCAGAAACCTCCAGCCCCAGCGACCTGATCTACGGCCTCAACGACCGCCCGAAACCCATCCCGGCAATACTGGCCGCCGCGCAACACGTGCTGGCGGCCTTCGTCGGCATTATCACGCCGCCCTTGATTATTGGCTCCACGCTGGGCCTCACCGCCCATTTGCCCTACTTGATCAGCATGGCGTTGATGGTCTCCGGCGTCGGCACCTTCATTCAGGCACGCAGACCCTTTGGCATCGGTGCCGGGATGATCTGCCTGCAAGGCACCAGCTTTGCGTTTCTCGGCGCGGTGTTGTCGGCAGGCTTTCTGGTCAAGCAACGCGGTGGCAGCCCGGAAGACATCATGGCGATGATCTTCGGCGTGTGCTTTTTCGGCGCGGCGGTACAGATCGTGTTGAGCCGCTTTATCGGCCAACTGCGCCGAGTGATCACGCCCCTGGTCACCGGGATTGTGATCACGCTGATCGGCATCAGCCTGATCAAAGTGGGCATCACCGACCTCGGCGGCGGTTTTAACGCGCCCGACTTCGGCGCTCCGGTGAACCTGGCGTTGGGCGTGTTCGTGGTGCTGACGATCATTTTGCTCAACCGCTCCAACACCCCGTGGGTTCGCCTTTCGGCGATCATCATCGGCTTGGCCCTCGGCAGCCTGGCCGCCTGGTTCAGCGGCAAACTGGTACCTCAGGCCCTGCCCGACTTGCCCTTGATCAGCGTGCCAATGCCCTTTCGCTTTGGTTTCAACTTCGACTGGAGCGCTTTTTTGCCCATCGCGCTGATTTATCTGATCAGCAGCATCGAGACCGTCGGTGACCTCACCGCCAATTGCATGATTGCGCGCCAACCCATCAGCGGCCCTTCTTATATAAGCCGACTCAAAGGCGGCGTCTTGGGCGATGGTGTGAGTTGCATGATCGCCGCTACCTTCAGCGCCTTTCCCAACACCACCTTTGCGCAGAACAATGGTGTGATCCAACTCACCGGCGTCGCCAGCCGTTACGTCGGCTTGTACATCGGCGTGCTGCTGTTCTGTCTCGGCTTGTTTCCGTTGATTGGTGCCGTGCTGCAGCAAATTCCCAAGCCGGTATTGGGCGGCGCCACCCTGGTGATGTTCGGCAGCGTGGCCGCTGCCGGGGTGCGCATCCTTGCGCAGGCGCCACTGGACCGGCGCAGCATGCTGATCATCGCCACCTCGTTCGGCGTCGGCCTGGGCATTGCCGCCCAACCGGACCTGTTGCACTTGATGCCGTCCCTGGTGCAAAACCTGTTCGACTCAGCCATCACCAGCGGCGGCCTGACCGCCATCGTGTTGTGCCTGTTGTTACCGGAAACCAAAACGACCTGCGCTGCCGCAAACCACGCGCCGGAAAGCGACACGCTGGAACCGCTTTGACGGTTTTATTGCATCGGGACTTGTCTGAGGCTTGAGGGTGGGTTATCTGTGCACACGTCGTCTCTATCGATCAGCACGGAAACCTCCATGAGCCTCGAAGTTCCTGCCCACAGCAACCACGCCGGTAAACCCGCCAGCCGCATTCGGCAAAAGAACGAACAAGCGATTCTGCAGGCTGCTGAAGACGAGTTCGCGCGCCATGGCTACAAAGGCACCAGCATGAACACCATTGCCTCGAGTGCCGGGCTGCCCAAGGCCAACCTGCATTACTACTTCACCAACAAGCTCGGCCTGTACATCGCGGTGCTCAGCAATATCCTCGAACTGTGGGACAGCACCTTCAACGCGCTGACCGCCGAGGACGACCCGGCCGTGGCGCTCACTCGCTACATCCGCACCAAGATGGAGTTTTCCCGGCGTCACCCACAGGCCTCGCGGATCTTCGCCATGGAAATCATCAGTGGCGGCGAATGCCTCACCGAATATTTCAGCCAGGATTACCGCGCCTGGTTCAGCGGTCGCGCCGCCGTGTTCCAGGCCTGGATCGACGCCGGCAAGATGGACCCCATCGACCCCGTGCACCTGATCTTCCTGCTGTGGGGCAGCACCCAGCACTATGCCGACTTTGCCACCCAGATCTGCCGCGTCACCGGGCGCACCAAGCTGACCAAACAAGACATGGAAGACGCCGGCAGCAACCTGATCCACATCATTCTCAAAGGCTGTGGCATCAAGCCCGCCCTATAAACGAAGCGACTTATGCCTTTCACGCTTACCGGCCTTTGCGAATTTCGTGAAGAAATACGCAAAAGCCGCTTTATTACCCTCGCGGCGCCGATCACCAGCGCGCAAGACGCCCAAGCGTTTTTCGAGCAACACAGCGACCTCAACGCCACGCACAACTGCTGGGCCTGGAAACTCGCCGATCAGTACCGCAGCAACGACGATGGCGAGCCCGGCGGTACCGCGGGGCGGCCGATTCTGGCCGCCATCGAAGCCCAAGGCTTTGATCAGGTCGCCGTGCTGGTGATTCGCTGGTACGGCGGCATTCAGCTGGGCACCGGTGGCCTCGCCCGTGCCTATGGCGGCGGCGCGAACAAATGCCTGCAAAATGCCGAGCGCATCGAGCTGATCAGCCGCGTGCCACTGAGCTGCGCCTGCGGCTTTTCGGAGCTGAACCTGGTGAAACTGCGTGTCGCCGAACTGGGTGGGCTGGTGGTGGACGAGACCTTCACCGCCAATGGTGTTGAGCTGCAGCTGGCACTGGGCGAGGCGGCTATCGACACGCTGCAAAACCAACTCGCCGACCTGAGCCGTGGGCGCATCCTGCTGGAGCGCTGAAACTGCCCACATCTACTGTGCACCTGCCTGTGGATAACCTGAGCACATCCGCCTGTAACCCTTCTGTCATAAGGGCTTACGGGCGCCGGTCATTTTTTGATCAGTCTTCACGGGGACAATTTGCGCGATCCCCCACGCTCCCTCAAACAGCAACGTTACCCACAGCACCGCCGTCGCGCCCTGCATCAGCGCGTAGAGCTGCCAGGTCGCGAACAGTGCGCGGCCGGCCGCGTCATAGAGGCCAAACTGGCGCTGCGGGTCGCGAATTCGCAGCACTGCCCACACGCACACAATCGAGCCGAGCAAATTGGCCATCAGCACATGCGCCGGTGCAAACGCCGGCAACGTCCCCGGCAGGTTCAAACCCTGCAATACGCTGTGCACAAACACAAAGCTCCACGGTGTGACAAACGCCGCGGTCACGATCAAGTCATACCAGGCGCTGGCGCGCACCAGTGTTCGGTATTGGGCAGCGGTCCACATATCGGCAAGCTCCTTGAATTAAGAAGCCAGCAGGCTAAAGCCTGGAGTATGCTCCAGGGTCAAGCCCTTTCGAGCCCGCCTCATGCGTATTGGCGAACTAGCCCAGGCCAGCCAGGTCAGCCGCGACACACTGCGTTTCTACGAGCAGCGCGGGTTGATCGCAGCACAACGCAGCGCCAATGGTTACCGCGACTACCCGCCGGACATGGTGCAACTGGTGCTCTACATCAAAACTGCGCAACGCCTGGGCTTCAGCCTCAGCGAGATCGGCAGCAGCGTCGCCGCCCTCTGGCAGGCGCCCGACCCCGACAGCGCTGTCACACAATTGCTGCAAGACAAGCTCAACCTGATCGAAACCCGTATCAGCGAACTCGGCCACCTGCGCCAGGAGTTGCAGCAAAGGCTCGGGCAACGTTGTCCACTGAATCCGTGAACCTCCATTCCAAAGGATGCCTTTCATGTCTACGCCAAAAACCGCACTGATCATCGGCGCCTCGCGCGGGCTGGGCCTTGGCCTGGTCAAACAATTGCTTCAGGACGGCTGGGATGTGACCGCCACCGTGCGCGACCCGAACAAGGCCGATGCGCTCAAAGCCACAGGCCCGGTACACGTCGAGAAGCTGGACATAGACGATCAGCAAGCCGTGATCGCTCTGAGCCAGCGCCTCAAGGACCGCACCTTCGACCTGCTGTTCGTCAACGCCGGCGTCAAAGGCCCCGCCAATCAAGAGCCTGGCCACGCCACCCTGGCGGAAGTCGGCCAGCTGTTCTTCACCAACGCCGTGGCGCCGATCAACCTGGCCCAGCGTTTTGTCGGGCAGATTCGCAAAGACAGCGGCGTGCTGGCCTTCATGAGCTCGGTGCTCGGCAGCGTGACCATTCCCGACGGTGCGGACCTGGCGCTGTACAAGGCCAGCAAGGCTGCACTCAACTCCATGACCAACAGCTTTATCACCCAACTCGGCGACCACAAGCTCACCGTGCTGTCGCTGCACCCGGGCTGGGTGAAGACGGATATGGGCGGTGAAAACGCGCTCATTGATGTCGACACCAGCGTGCGCGGCCTGATCGATCAGGTAAATGCCTACACGGGCAAGGGCGGCCATCACTTCGTGGACTACAAAGGCGACACCATCGCCTGGTAATACCCCGGTTCTACATGCGGGAACGGGCTTGCCCGCGAAGACGTCGGCCCAGCCAACATTAATGTTGACTGGCACACCGCTATCGCGGGCCAGCCCGCTCCCACAGGGGACTGCTTAACTGAACGGCATTGGTGACTCAAGAGCACCTCGCGCCTGCAGCTGGACCGGATCCGGAACTCCACGTAATCTATCGACCTCGCCTTAACCGGCGACCCTGGATCAGCAGACAGGGCAACACTGAGCTGGCAAACCTGAACCCATCATTCAGAGGAGCCGGCCAATGCCTGCGACCCGTATCTGGTTAAAAAACCCCCTCGCGATTTTCACTGCCAATGGCCTCGATGCCCGTGGCGGCCTGGTGCTGCAAGACGGTGTGATCACCGAACTGCTGGGCTGGGGACAAGAGCCTGCCGTGCCCTGCGCACAGGTGTTTGACGCACGCGAACATGTGATCCTGCCGGGGCTGATCAACACCCATCATCACTTCTACCAGACCCTGACCCGCGCCTGGGCACCGGTGGTCAACCAGCCGTTGTTCCCGTGGCTCAAAACCCTCTACCCGGTGTGGGCCCGGCTGACCCCGGAAAAGCTCGCCCTGGCGTCCAAAGTCGCCTTGGCGGAATTGCTGCTCTCAGGCTGCACCACCGCGGCCGATCACCACTACCTGTTCCCTGACGGCCTGGAAAATGCCATCGACGTGCAAGTGCAAAGCGTGCGCGAACTGGGCATGCGCGCCATGCTCACCCGCGGTTCCATGAGCCTGGGCGAAGCCGACGGCGGCCTACCGCCGCAGCAAACCGTGCAACAAGGCCAAGTGATCCTCGACGATAGCCAACGCCTGATCCGCGAATACCATGAGCGCGGCGACGGCGCGCAGATCCAGATTGCCCTGGCGCCCTGCTCGCCGTTTTCGGTCACCCCGCAAATCATGCAAGCCAGCGCCGAACTGGCCAACAGCCTCGATGTGCGCCTGCACACGCACCTGGCGGAAACCCTCGACGAAGAAGACTTCTGCCTGCAGCGCTTCGGTCTGCGCACCGTGGATTATCTCGACAGCGTCGGCTGGCTCGGCCCACGCACCTGGCTGGCCCATGGCATTCACTTCAACCCGGATGAAATCGCGCGCCTGGGCGCCGCCGGTACCGGTATCTGCCATTGCCCAAGCTCGAACATGCGCCTGGCCTCCGGCATCTGCCCGACCCTGGACCTGCTCGCCGCCGGTGCGCCGATTGGCCTTGGCGTGGACGGCTCCGCGTCCAACGATGCCTCGAACATGATCCTCGAAACCCGCCAGGCCTTGTACATCCAGCGCCTGCGTTACGGCGCGGAAAAGATCACCCCCGAAGGCGTGCTGGGCTGGGCGACCAAAGGCTCGGCGCAATTACTGGGGCGTACGGATATCGGTGAACTGGCCGTGGGCAAACAGGCTGACCTGGCACTGTTCAAGCTTGATGAGCTGCGTTTTTCCGGCAGTCACGATCCGATTTCGGCGTTGCTGCTGTGCGGCGCCGACCGGGCGGATCGGGTGATGATCGGGGGCAAATGGCGGGTGATTGACGGGCAGGTTGAAGGCCTGGATTTGAAAGGTTTGATTGCCGATCACACACAGGCGGCGAAACAGCTGATCGCCGGAACCTAAGCCAGGCATATCAAAATGTGGGAGCTGGCTTGCCTGCGATAGCATCATCTCGGTGCAACTGAAAAACCTGGGTGTCTGCATCGCAGGCACGCCAGCTCCCACAAAACCCAGCTCCCACATTGAGTTCTGCGGTTTCTACAACCCCAACAGCGACAGCATGATAAACGTCGCAAACAACACGAAATGGGTCATCCCTTCGATGGCATTCGTCTCGCCATCGTTGAGGTTGATCGCACTGACAACCAGCGTGATCAACACCATCACGGTTTGCACCGGCGTCATCGCCATCTGGAACGGCTGGCCGGTGTAGAGCGCCATGGCCTCCATCACCGGCACCGTCAAAATCACCGTCGACAACGACGCACCGAGTGCGATGTTGACCACCGACTGCATGCGGTTAGCCAAGGCTGCGCGCAAGGCCGTCAGAATTTCCGGCGCCGCCGAAATAGCCGCCACCACAATCGCCGTGACCACCGGCGGCGCGCCCGTGCCTTCCAGGCCCAGGTCGAGGGTCTTGGACATCACCTCGGCCAGTGCGCCGATCACAACCACGCCAAACACCAATGTGCCAATGGAGAAGGCCAGGCTGATTGGCGGTTCCTGCAGTTCTTCCGGCTGTTTCTTGCGGCGTTTTTCCGGGTAGCTGTAGCTGAAGAAGTAACTGTGCGGCCCCACCTGCATGCGCAAAAACAGGGTGTAAAGCAGCACCATCGCGCCGATGGTGAACGCCGAGTAAATTTTCCAGTCGGCCTGGGGGATGAATTCCGGCACCACCATCGACACGCCCATGGCGGTGAGGATCATCACGCTGTAGCTGCGTGCCGAGTCATCGTTGTAGGACTGTTCGCCATGTTTGATGCCGCCCATCAGCGCAGCCAGGCCGAGGATGCCGTTGATATCGAGCATCACTGCCGAATAAATCGTGTCGCGTACCAAGGTGGGCGATGGCTCGTTGCTCATCATGATCGCCAGGATCACCACTTCCACCAGCACCGCGGCCAGGGTCAGGATCATGGTGCCGTAAGGGTCACCGACCTTTTCCGCCAGTTGCTCGGCGTGGTGGGCAACACGCATCGAGGCCACGACGATGAAGACGATCAACGCCACGCCGCTGAGCAACGCCACCATCTGCCCGCTGTGCAGCATCCAGTGCTCCAACGGGTAGGCGACGATGGCGGCAATCAGCGCCAGCACCATGTATTTTTCTTGCTTGAGGGATGTGAGCATTCCGGGCCTTTTCATGCAGCAAATCAGTCATTGATGGGGTACAGACTGCACCACGCCGCTAACGTTTCGTTACACCTTAGTTCACGTGGCCCTTGCACGAATAAAACCAATACTCTCCTGCTGGTCAGGTTTTGCCGATTATTTCGGCCATGGCCTGTAGAATGCCGCCATTGCACCTGATGAGAATTTAGAAAATGTACGATTGGCTCAACGCCCTGCCCAAGGCTGAATTGCACCTGCACCTGGAAGGCTCGCTGGAGCCTGAGTTGCTGTTCGCACTGGCCGAACGCAACAAGATTGCACTGCCTTGGAACGACGTCGAAACCCTGCGCAAGGCCTACGCCTTCAACAATCTGCAAGAGTTTCTCGACCTGTATTACCAGGGCGCCGATGTGCTGCGCACCTCCCAGGATTTCTACGACCTGACCTGGGCCTACCTGCTGCGCTGCAAAGAACAGAACGTGATCCACACAGAACCCTTCTTCGACCCGCAAACCCACACCGACCGTGGCGTGCCGTTCGAAGTCGTGCTCAACGGCATCGCCGCTGCGCTCAAAGATGGCGAGCAGCAACTGGGCATCACCAGCGGTTTGATCTTGAGTTTCCTGCGCCACTTGAGCGAAGCCGAAGCCGAGAAAACCCTCGACCAGGCGCTGCCGTTCCGTGATGCGTTTGTGGCTGTAGGCCTGGACAGCTCGGAAATGGGCCACCCGCCGAGCAAGTTCCAGCGCGTGTTCGATCGTGCCCGCCACGAAGGCTTCCTCACCGTGGCCCACGCCGGCGAAGAAGGCCCGCCCGAGTACATCTGGGAAGCCATCGACCTGCTGAAAATCCAGCGTATCGACCATGGCGTGCGCGCCATCGAAGACGAGCGCTTGATGCAGCGGATCATCGACGAGCAGATCCCGCTGACCGTGTGCCCGCTGTCCAACACCAAGCTGTGCGTGTTCGACGACATGGCCCAGCACAACATCCTCGACATGCTCGAGCGTGGCGTGAAAGTCACGGTGAACTCGGATGACCCGGCGTACTTCGGCGGTTACGTCACCGAGAACTTCCACGCGCTGTACACCTCGCTGGGCATGACCCAGGACCAGGCCAAACGCCTGGCGCAGAACAGCCTGGATGCGCGGCTCGTGAAGCCTTAAGCAACAACGGCTGACACGACAAAATCAATGTGGGAGCGGGCTTGCTCGCGAAGGCGATGTATCAGTCAATACCTGTGTCGACTGAAACACCGCCTTCGCGAGCACGCCCGCGCCCACAGTGGTGGTGTGCTGTTCCTCAGACTTCGGTCAGTTCTTCCAGCGTCTTGCCCTTCGTCTCCCTCCCAAATACCCACACCACCAGCGCCGCTACGGCAAAACACAGCGCGCCCAAAGCAAACACCCCGCCCTGCCCCGTTATCGGAAACACCAGCCCCGTTACCAACGGCCCGAGCAACGAGCCCACGCGACCAATCGCCGAAGCGAACCCGGAACCGGTTGCCCGCGCCGACGTGGGATACAGCTCAGGCGTGTAGGTGTACAGCACCGCCCACATGCCAAACAGAAAGAACTGCATCAACAGCCCCGACGTAATCAGCAGCCCCACGTTGCCGCCAAACACAGCGCTTTGCCCGTACACAAACGCCATCACGCCACCGCCCAGCAAGGTCACAACGCAGACCGGCTTGCGCCCCCAACGCTCCACCAGCCAGGCGGCCATCAGAAACCCGGGAATCCCGCCCAGGGAAATGATCACCGTGTAGTACACCGACTGAGTGACCGCAAACCCCGATTGCTGCAACAACGCGCTCAACCAGGAGGTGAGCCCGTAGAAGCCGAGCAATGCAAAGAACCACACACTCCAGATCATCATCGTGCGTTGCCGATACTGCGGCGACCACAGCTGCTGAAACGCCGAGAAAAACGTCCCCGGCACGCTCTCAACCCGTGGCAGGGCAATTGGCGCAGGCAAGTCGGCGCGCCCCAGCGAAACGCGCACTTTTTGCTCGATACGCTGCAACACCTTATCCGCCGCCGCGTGCCGTCCGGCCTGCTCAAGCCAGCGCGGCGACTCCGGGATAAAAAACCGGATCGCCAACACAAACACCGCCGGTACTGCCAACACCAAAAAGATGTCACGCCAACCAATCACTGGCAGCAGGAAGTAAGACAGCACACCCGCCGCCACAAAACCCAACGGCCAGAAGCCATCCATCAGGGCGATGTAGCGCCCGCGCCCCTTGGCAGGAATCAACTCCGAAAGCATCGACTGCGCAATCGGAAACTCCATGCCCATGCCGATCCCCAGCAACACGCGAAACAGCGTCAGCGTCTCCACCGTCTGCGCCGTGGAACACAGGTAGCTGGCAATCCCCCACAACACGATGCTCCACTGGAACACCGGTTTGCGTCCAAACCGGTCCGCCAACATTCCGGATAAAGATGCACCGACCACCATGCCAAAAAAACTCGAACTGGCCAGCAACCCGGCCTGGGCCGTACTGAGGCCGAACTCGGTTTTGATCGACCCCAACAGGAAAGTCATCATCGCCAGGTCCATGGAGTCGAAGAAAAACGCCAGCGCGATGATGATGAAGATGATTCGGTGATAGCCGCTGATGGGTAACCGTTCCAGCCGTTCTGCTGCGCTATAGCCTTGCATGCCCATGCCGCACCCCCTGTATGAAAAATCCCCAAAGCGAGTGTGCGGTATCGTTTTGCCTGGTTATTGCTGGATGCGACCTGACTGAAACTCTGAGCGACCATTGCCTTCCTGGGGCGCGGCGAGGCGGTTGATTTCCCCAAGCCCGACGTCGGAGAACTGCAGGGCGTGGGACTCATTGACCACGCTGACCCAGCCCGACTGCAAAAACAGCTGCAACAGCCCCGCCCCCAAAGCGCCCCCCAAGTGCGGTTGCTGCTGGCTCCAGTCAAAGCAGTCGCACGCCAGGGGCGAGGCCAACGCGTGGGTGAAAATGCCCAGGCCTGCCAGGCGCTGCGCGCCCGTAACGGTGACCTCAGTACGTTGTTCATGACGGTCGATCCATCCCGCCTGAAACATGCGCTGGTAAAGCCCTGCGCCCAGTTCCCCGCCCAGGTGGCCATGGCATAACCGGGCTCGGCGCAACGACGCGGGCGCCACCAGCGCCGGCGGCACACCCAGCGGCGCACTGCGCACGGCGCTGGCCATGGTGGTACTGGCCAACGCGTCGATGGCAACGCTGACGTCAACGGCGGCGACACGAAACACGCGCTTGCCACGCTGGGCTTCAACCCGCAGCAAACCGCTTCCAGTCAGGCGCGACAAATGCGCGATCGCCGAAGCCGACGACAGCCCGGCCAGCATCGCCAGTTCCTCTGACGATTTCGCCGACCCGTCCATCAAGGCCCAAAGCATGGCGGTGCGCTTGGGCTCGCCGAGCAAGCTGGCAATGTGACTGATGCAGGGTGCTTCTTCCATGTATTCACTCCTTGTTAAACCATTTGTCTGCTGCGGTTGGAACCGAAGTATAGGGGCGCAAACCGCCCGTTCCGCGGCGTCTGACAGCGCGGATAGGGACAGGATCTGAGTGAAATTTCTTGCTTTGATGGAGGCTATTGCGCGGTGCTCAATCGCTCCGGCCATTGCGCAGTCAATGTCGCACAGCGGGCCACGAGCATTTCCCGCAACAGGTTGATGGGCTTGCTCAATTGCGCACGATGCGCGCACAGCAGGTTGAGCGGCGTGCGCTCACCGCGCAGCTCCGGCAGGATCACGCGCAGACGCCCGGCCAGCACGTCGCTGCTCACATCCAGCCAGGACTTGTAGGCGATACCGACACCCGCCACTGCCCAGCGCCGCACCACATCGGCGTCATCACTGAAGCGGTCGCCGCTCACCGTCAGGCTGACTTCACGCTTGCCATCGTGAAAACCCCAGTGGTCGTGTACGCGGCTGCCGAGCATGTACAGCAGGCAATTGTGTTGCGCCAACTGCTCCAGATGCCGCGGCTCTCCATGCCGTGCGAGGTAGCTGGGCGCGGCACACAGCACACGCCTGTTGTCCGGGGCGATGGGCAGCGCGATCAGGCTGGAGTCTTCGGGCTCGCCGTAACGCAGGGCGATATCCACCGGCTGGCGGAACAGGTCGGCGATCCGGTCGCCCAACAGCAGGCGCACGGTGAGTTGCGGGTATTCGCGCTGGAATTCATCGAGCCAGGGCAACAGTTGGTTGCGCCCGAAATCCGACGGCGCCGACAGCTGCAGCACACCGCTGACATGGTCCTGGCCGCTGGCCAACAAGCGCCGCCCTTCGTCCAGCGAACTCAAGGCTGCGCGGGCATATTCCAGAAAGCCTTCACCTTCGGCGGTCAACCGCAGGCTGCGGGTAGAGCGCGCCAGCAACCGCGTGCCCAATTGCTCTTCGATGCGCTTGAGCGCCGCGCTGGCCACGGCGGGCGACAGGTCCATGACCCGCGCGGCAGCCGACAGACTGCCCAGGTCTGCCGCGCGTACAAACAACTGCAAATCATCAAAACGCAGCATGCATTACCGCCGATTATCAAAATTTTATTGAAACAGACTGCTGTTTTAGCGGGTTTTATCTTCACGGGAAATAGCCAATCATCTGCCCATCCCGTTCACCACGTGCCAGGAGTTGAATATGTCCACTGCCTTTAACGTCATCGCCACGCTGATCGCCAAACCCGGCCAAGGGGCAACCCTGGAGACCCTGCTGCGCGGTCTGCTGGAACCGACCCGCCTGGAAGCCGGTTGCGAGCAATACGACCTGCACCAGGACCTGCAACATCCCGAGACCTTCTACATGCTCGAACGCTGGAGCGATGACGCAGCGCTGGCCGACCACGACCAGAGCGCACACATCCAGAACTTCCGCGCCAAGGCCGCTGATGTGATCGAACACTTCGAACTCAAGCGCCTGAAATTTCTTGCCTGATCACTGCCCTTTTCCGGAGTCCCCATGAAAGCCATTGCCTACTACGCTGCACTGCCCATCACCGATCCAAACTCCCTGCAAGACATCGAGCTGCCGGAGCCAGTCGCCGGCCCGCGCGACCTGCTGGTGGAAGTCAAAGCCATCTCGGTCAACCCGGTGGACACCAAGGTGCGCCAGAACGTCGCCCCGGAAAACGGTGCCGCCAAGGTGCTGGGCTGGGACGTGGCGGGTGTGGTCAAGGCCGTTGGCAGTGAGGTGACACTGTTCAAAGCCGGAGACAAGGTGTTCTACGCCGGCTCGCTGGTACGCCCGGGCGGCAACAGCGAACTGCACACCGTGGATGAGCGCATCGTCGGTCATATGCCCAAGAGCCTGGGGTTTGCCGACGCCGCCGCGCTGCCGCTGACCGCCATCACGGCCTGGGAGTTGCTGTTCGAACGCCTGCAAGTGCGTGAAGGCAAGGAAGATGAAGGCCAGAGCCTGCTGATCGTCGGCGCCGCCGGGGGTGTGGGTTCGATTCTGACCCAGCTGGCCAGCCAGCTCACTGCACTGAAAGTCATCGGCACCGCCTCGCGTCCGCAAACCCAGGAATGGGCCAAGGCGCTTGGCGCCGACCTGGTGATCGATCACAGCCAACCGCTGAGCGAAGCGCTGAAAAACGCCGGCCACCCACAGGTGACCCACGTCGCCAGCCTGACCCAGACCGATCATCACCTCGACCAGTTGGTGGAAGCCCTGGAGCCACAAGGCAAGCTGGCGTTGATCGACGATCCGAAGTCGCTGGATGTGAGCAAGCTCAAGCGCAAGAGCCTGTCGCTGCACTGGGAGTTCATGTACACGCGCTCGATGTTCGAGACGCCGGACATGATCGAACAGCACAACCTGCTCAACCGCGTGGCTCAACTGATCGACGCCGGCACCTTGAAAACCACGGTGGGCGAGCACTTTGGTGTGATCAATGCCGAGAACCTGCGCCGCGCGCACGCGCTGCTGGAAAGCGGTAAGGCCAGGGGCAAGATCGTTTTGGAAGGGTTTTAAAACCGTCTGTCAGTGTCGTCCCTTATTCCTCTGAGTAATGGACGACACCGCTAGTCAGAGAGTTGACCTTTGTCATATTTGTGAGCGCTTTCGGGTTTATATTGGCCGCCTTTGCCACGATTCTTTTACGTGAGGAAGTCAGCAATGAAGATCCTGATAAGAGCGTTAGCAAAATCCCCAGGCAACAAATGGCAGGTCAGCCTCGACGGCGATGCGTTCACCTTCCGCACTGAGGCCGAGGCCCGTGCCTTCGCCAACACCCTGCAAGCGCGCATCCAGGCGCCACACCGCATTCCCCTCAGCCAGCAACGCTCCGCCGCTGGCTGATCCACACCTCAGACCTGCGCTTGCACGGCCCTTGCCCGTTGCAGGCGCTGGGTCGACATTGCAATCGTTACGGCCAGTACACCGCACAAGCTGATGACCATCGCCATCGGCATCGCCGTGCCGTCGTGCAACACGCCGACCAGCGACGCCGCGCCCGCCGCCACACCAAACTGAATGCAGCCCAGCAGCGCCGAGGCGCTGCCGGCCCGTGCGCCCTGCCCGCTCATGGCGCAGGCCGAAGTGTTGGGCAAAATGCAGCCAAGGCTGGCGATGCAAATAAACAGCGGCACCAGCAACGGCCACAACGCGTCGGTGCGCAAGGCGGCAATGCCCAACAGCGACAGCGCCGCCGCCACATACACCCACACCGTGCGCGACAACAAAAACGCCGGGCCACGCTTGGCCAGCAACCGCGCATTGAGCTGCGCCACCAGGATAAAGCCGGCCGCGTTGGAGCCGAACAGCCAACCGTAATGCTCGGCAGGCACGCCGTAGAGCTTGATGAACACAAAGGGTGAGCCGGCAATGTAGGCAAACATCCCGGCAATCGAGATGCCGCCGGTCAGGGCGTAGCCCAGGTACACGCGGTCCGACAACAGCGCGCCGTAGCGGCGCAGCGAACCGGACAGTGGCTGGCGCGGCTGATGGGCCGGGAAGGTTTCCGGCAAGCCGGCTGCCACGGCGATGGCTGCCATCACGCTGAATATCGACAGCGCCAGGAAAATCGACTGCCAGCCCCACAACCCGACCATCACGCCACCCGCCAACGGTGCGAGGATCGGCGCCAGGCCGGTGACCAGCATCAGTTGCGAATAAACCTTGGCTGAGCCCACGGCATCACATTTGTCGCTGACCACCGCACGGGAAATCACCATGCCCGCACACCCGCCGAGGGCTTGCACGAAGCGCGCGCCGATCAGCCAGTCCAGGGACGGCGCATACGCGCAGGCAAAGGAGGCGACGGTAAACAGCGTTACGCCACTGAGCAGCGGCACGCGCCGGCCAAAGCGGTCGGCCAGCGGCCCGTAGATCAATTGGCCGATGGCCAGACCGCCGAAATACACCGCCAACGTCAGCTGGATATGTTTTTCGTCGGTGGCGAACGCCGTGGCCATTGCCGGAAAGCCCGGCAAGTAAAAGTCGATCGCCAACGGCGCGAAGGCGCTCAAGGCGCCCAGAATCAGGATTATGCGGAGGTTCATCAGACACCCAAGTGAGTCGGCAGCCCGACAGTCTAGCCGCGCTTGGGTGCCATGAACATTACGTTAGCTCGCTAACTATCAGAAAACTCACGCGAGCTTGGCGCTGTAGCCTTCTTCGGTGATCAGCTCGATAACCTGCTCGGCAGACAAGCGACTTTCAACACCGACTTCCTTCGCCGCCAGGTTGACGTTGACGCTCGCCGCAGGGTCCTTGCTCTGCACCGCCTGGGTCACCGCCCGAACGCAATGGCCGCAGGTCATTCCTTCCACGTTGAATACTTGCATGACATGACTCCTTTGATGAGGTGGGCGCCAGTCTCGACCTTGCCACGATGGCAAGGTCAAGTTTCAAAAACATCCGCCGGGCTGGTATTCAGCCGCCGCCTCGGCCAAGCTTCATCCCTCTTGGATTTGAACCACGGAGCATTCGCCATGCGCTGGTCGTTTTTGGCCCTTATCGGCCTGTTGAGCTTGTCTGCCGCTGCGCCCATGGCCTTCGCCGATGAAGACTATGCGGTGCTGATCATCTCCCGCGAGCGTCTGGAAGTGCCGACCAGCTGCGAGATCGGCCTGTATATCCAGGACCAGTTGGCCGGGCGCCTGTTCCAGGAACAGGCCACGTCGTTCAACTTACCGGCGGGCAACGTGTCACTGCGCTTGAAACTGCTGCCGGGCCAAGCCCCTGGCTGCTTGCCGGGCATGCTCGCGCCGCCCGCGCAGAACATCACGCTGAAGGCCGGTGATGTGCGCAAGTTGCGTATTGCCCAAGGCCCGGACGGCATGTACCTGAAACCCGCCGCCCTCGAATACTGAACACCTGCCTTGCCGGCCTCAGGTCCTTGTGTGCGCGCCTGATTCACGGTCGACATCGCCGGCCAGCCAACCGCCTGAGGCAAATAGCCCCTTGACCTTCCCCACAGGTCAAGGTTGATCCTAGGGGCATCGTCTTCTGGAGGACTGCCCCATGAATGGATCGACCACGTTTGAGCTGCCCATCAGCGGCATGACCTGTGCCAGCTGTGCCGGCCGTGTCGAGCGCGCGCTGGGCAAGGTGCCGGGAGTGCAACGTGTCAGCGTCAACCTGGCCAACGAACGCGCCCACGTCCAAGTGCTGGGCCAAATGGACCCCGGCGTACTGATCGCCGCCGTCGACAAGGCCGGCTACACCGCCAACCTGCCACAAAGCGAAACCACCACCGACGCCAATCAAGCCCAACGCCTGCATCGCGAGCGTTGGTCGCTGCTGTTGGCGATCGTGCTGGCCCTGCCGCTGGTGCTGCCGATGCTGGTGCAGCCCGTCGGCCTGCACTGGATGCTGCCCGCCTGGGTGCAATTCGCCCTGGCTACGCCGGTGCAATTCATCTTGGGTGCGCGCTTCTACAGCGCCGCATGGAAAGCCGTGCGCGCTGGCGCCGGCAACATGGACCTGCTGGTGGCCATCGGCACCAGCGCCGGTTATGGCCTGAGCATTTATGAATGGCTCACTACGCCCGCTGGCAACATGCCACACCTGTACTTTGAAGCCTCGGCCGTGGTGATCGCGCTGGTGCTGCTCGGTAAATACCTGGAAAGCCGCGCCAAGCGCCAGACCGCCAGCGCCATCCGCGCCCTCGAAGCCTTGCGCCCGGAGCGGGCAATTCGAGTGCTGGACGGCTGCGAAGAAGACGTCGCCATCAGCGCGTTGAAGCTCGGCGACCGGGTGCTGGTCAAACCCGGCGAGCGCTTCCCGGTGGACGGTGAAGTGATGGAAGGCCAAAGCCATGCCGACGAGGCCTTGATCAGCGGCGAGAGCCTGCCGGTGCCGAAACAGCCCGGCGATAAGGTCACCGGCGGCGCCATCAACGGTGAAGGTCGGTTGCTGGTGCGTACCCAGGCGTTGGGCGCCGAAAGC
The DNA here is from genome assembly GCF_963890955.1 of Pseudomonas sp. MF6747. Lineage (NCBI taxonomy): Bacteria > Pseudomonadati > Pseudomonadota > Gammaproteobacteria > Pseudomonadales > Pseudomonadaceae > Pseudomonas > Pseudomonas sp. MF6747. Next base: position 10,834 of record NZ_CAWPSZ010000024.1, on the reverse strand, counting down.
GTGCTGGCACGCATCATACGTCTGGTGGAAGACGCCCAGGCGGCGAAGGCACCGATCCAGAAACTGGTAGATAAGGTCAGCCAGGTGTTTGTGCCCGCCGTGCTGGTACTGGCGCTGATCACCCTGGTGGGCTGGTGGCTCTACGGCGCGCCGCTGGAAACCGCGATCATCAATGCCGTGGCGGTGCTGGTGATTGCGTGCCCGTGTGCGCTGGGCCTGGCCACGCCCACCGCGATCATGGCCGGCACCGGCGTCGCTGCGCGCCATGGCATCCTGATCAAAGACGCCGAAGCCTTGGAACGCGCCCATGCAGTCAGCGCCGTGGTCTTCGACAAGACCGGCACCCTCACCTCCGGCGCGCCGAAAATTGCGCATTTGGCAGCGGTGGATGGCAATGAGTCGCTGCTGCTGCAACGCGCCGGCGCACTGCAGCGCGGCAGCGAGCACCCGCTGGCCAAAGCCGTGCTGGATGCCTGCAGCGCCCAAGGCTTGAACGTTCCAGATGTGACTGCCAGCCAAGCGCTGAGCGGGCGCGGTATTGCGGGCACCCTCGACGGCCGACAACTGGCGTTGGGCAATCGCCGGATGCTGGAAGAAAACGGCTTGAGCGCGGGTGACCTCGCGGCGTCCGCCAGCGCTTGGGAAGCCCAAGGGCGCACGTTGTCCTGGTTGATCGAACGAGGCGCGCAACCGCGCGTGCTGGGCCTGTTCGCCTTTGGCGATACGCTCAAGCCCGGCGCACTGGAGGCCGTGGAACAACTCAGGGCCCGGCACATCAGCAGCCACTTGCTCACCGGCGACAACCGCGGCAGCGCCCGTGTGGTGGCCGAGGCACTGGGCATCGACGATGTACACGCCGAAGTACTTCCGGCCGACAAAGCCGCCATCGTCGCGCAGCTGAAAAAGACCGGCGCAGTGGCGATGGTCGGCGACGGCATCAACGACGCTCCGGCCCTGGCAGCTGCCGATATCGGCATCGCCATGGGGGGCGGCACCGACGTGGCGATGCACGCGGCGGGCATCACCTTGATGCGCGGCGACCCGCGCCTGGTGCCGGCCGCGCTGGAGATCAGCCGCAAAACCTATGCAAAAATCCGCCAGAACCTGTTCTGGGCCTTTGTGTATAACTTGATCGGCATCCCACTGGCGGCATTCGGCTTGCTCAACCCGGTGCTGGCGGGCGCGGCCATGGCCCTGTCCAGCGTCAGTGTGGTGAGCAATGCGTTACTGTTGAAAACCTGGAAGCCCAAGGATTTGGAGGATCAACGCCCATGAACATCGGCCAAGCCGCCCGTCAGAGCGGGCTGAGCGCAAAGATGATTCGTTATTACGAATCCATCGGCCTGCTTAAAGCCGCCCACCGCACCGACAGCGGTTATCGCGTGTACGGCAGCGACGACTTGCACACACTGGCGTTTATCAAACGCTCGCGGGATCTGGGGTTTTCGCTGGAGGAAGTCGGCAAACTGCTGACCTTGTGGCAAGACCGCCAGCGCGCCAGCGCCGATGTAAAAGCCTTGGCGCGCGAGCATATCGAGGCGTTGAACCAGAAGATTCTGGAGCTGGGGCAACTGCGCGACACATTGCAGGACCTGGTGGAGCACTGCCAGGGCGATCATCGGCCCGATTGCCCGATTCTCAAGGAGTTGGCATCTGGCAGCTGTTGCGCCTGATCAATGCTGATCAGGCACACTCAAAACTACATGTGGGAGCGGGCTTGCTCGCGAATGCGTAGTGTCAGTCATACATCATTTGACTGATCCATCGCATTCGCGAGCAAGCCCGCTCCCACATCAGCTCTTCCCCAGGCCGAAGGCCCGTTGTTAGATCACTGCATCCAGGGCGGCGGCGGTTCTTCCGCGGTCTTGGTCGGTGGCGCATCATCCGCCGCGCGAATCGCTTGCTTGCGCTCTTCGTCCAACCGCGCCGCTTCAATCTCGCGAATAACACCGCCCACGTCCGCCAGCTCTTCCGGTTCGTCGAACTCGCCGGTTAAAGCACTGGCCGGGTGCAAGGTGCCGGCTTCGTACAACGCCCACATTTCCTTGGCGTACTTGGTCTTCTTCAACTCCGGGGCAAAGCGCCCGAAGTAGGACGCCATGTTGCCCACATCCCGCTCCAGCATGTTGAACGCGTGGTTGTTGCCCGCCGCATCCACCGCCTGAGGCAGGTCGATGATCACCGGGCCGGTCGGCGTGAGCAGCACGTTGAACTCGGACAAGTCACCGTGCACCAGACCGGTACACAGCATCAGCACGATCTGGGAAATCAGGAAGGCATGGTATTCGCGCGCCTGGTCCGGCTCCAGCGTCACGTCATTCAGACGTGGCGCCGCATCGCCGTACTCGTCGGCCACCAGTTCCATCAACAGCACGCCTTCTAGGAAGTCGTACGGCTTGGGCACGCGAACGCCCGCACCGGCGAGGCGGAACAGCGCCGCCACTTCGGCGTTCTGCCAGGCATCTTCGGTTTCTTTCTTGCCGAACTTGGAGCCTTTGGCCATGGCCCGGGCTTGGCGGCTGTTACGGACCTTACGGCCTTCCTGGTATTCGGACGCCTGACGAAAACTTCGTTTGTTCGCCTCCTTGTAAACCTTGGCGCAACGCAATTCGTTGCCGCAGCGCACCACATAAACAGCTGCTTCTTTACCACTCATGAGTGGGCGCAGCACTTCGTCGACCAGACCGTCTTCGATCAGGGGTTCAATGCGTTTAGGAGTCTTCATCAGCTTTTATTGTGGGTCCTTTATTACCAAACACGCGTATGGCACTCGTTATACGGCAATCGGCTCGCCTCGGGGAGAGGCTAGCGACCTTTGGCACTCAAGAATGCATCCAATATGCCAATTTTTCTGCGCAACTCAGCGCTCGATAATCGCCGTCACGCCCTGCCCGCCCGCGGCGCAGATCGAAATCAGCCCACGGCCCTTGCCCGCCGCGTCCAGCAGCTTGGCCAGGTTGGCGACAATGCGCCCGCCGGTGGCCGCAAACGGATGCCCGGCAGCCAATGAACTGCCCTTGACGTTGAGCCGGCTGCGGTCGATGGCGCCCAGCGGCGCGTCCAGCCCAAGACGGGTTTTGCAGTATTCAGGGTCTTCCCAGGCTTTGAGCGTGCACAACACTTGGGCAGCGAACGCTTCGTGAATCTCGTAGTAATCAAAGTCCTGCAGCGTCAGGCCATTGCGAGCCAGCAAACGGGGCACGGCGTACACCGGCGCCATCAGCAGGCCTTCGGCGCCGTTGACGAAATCCACGGCCGCCGCTTCGCCATCGCGCAGGTACGCCAGGATCGGCAAGCCGCGCTCCTTGGCCCAGGCTTCACTGCCCAGCAGCACCAACGAGGCGCCATCGGTCAGCGGCGTGGAATTGCCGGCCGTGAGCGTGCCCTTCTCGCTGCGCTCGAACACCGGTTTGAGGCTGGCGAGTTTTTCCAGGGTCAGGTCCGGGCGCAGGTTGTTGTCGCGGGTCAGGCCGAGAAAGGGCGTGAGCAAATCGTTGTGCCAGCCTTCGGCGTAGGACGCGGCCATTTTCTGATGGCTTTCAAACGCCAACTGGTCTTGTTCGGCGCGGGGAATCTGCCAGGTCTGCGCCATCAACTCGCAGTGTTGACCCATGGACAGCCCCGTGCGCGGTTCGCCGTTGCGCGGCAGTTCCGGTTTGAGGTGATGGGGACGAAGTTGTAACAAGACTTTTAATTTGTCCGCCATGGACTTGCTGCGGTTGGCCTGCAGCAGGATCTTGCGCAGGCCTTCATTGACACCGATCGGCGCGTCGGACGTGGTGTCGACGCCACCGGCGATCCCGCACTCTATCTGCCCCAGGGCGATCTTGTTGGCCACCAGCAACGCCGCCTCAAGCCCGGTGCCGCAGGCCTGTTGAATATCGTAGGCCGGGGTTTGCGGCGAGAGGCGCGAACCCAGCACGCATTCGCGCGTGAGGTTGAAGTCGCGGGAATGCTTGAGCACCGCACCCGCGGCCACTTCGCCAATGCGCAGGCCGTGCAGGTTGTAGCGTTCGATCAGGCCTTCCAGGGCTGCGGTCAACATCGCCTGGTTACTCGCCGTGGCATACGGGCCGTTGGATCGGGCGAAGGGGATGCGATTACCGCCAATGATCGCTACACGGCGCAATTGAGTCATGGAAAGCTCCCTGAAGGTTGTGGGTGGAATCATCCAGCCTAGCCTAGGCTGATCGAACGACTACCGCACCGGGGTGGTCAACCCTTTGAACCCCAGCCTTCGGAGAGCGTTCCATGTCTGACCGTTATATCGACTTCGCCAACTCAAGCCTCGGCCATCGCCTGGTCGCCGCCATTGGCCTGCCGTCACCGGTACGCCTGGAACGCTGGCAGGCCGGGCGCCTGCGCCCGGTGGAAGGCGCGCTGCTGCTGGGCGGCGGCGCACTGGCGGCCAACGTGCTGCCGTTTGCCAATAAACTCACGGACGCTATTTACAGTTACGGTCCCGAACCGCTGACCGCACCTGCCTGGATCCCCGGACACGGCCCCAAGCTCAAGGCCGTGGTGTTCGACGCCAGCGACCTGCAGCACACCGATCAGCTCAAGCAACTGCGGGAATTTTTTCAGCCGCTGCTGAAGAATCTCGACCACAGCGCGCACCTGGTGATTCTTGGCCGAGCGCCGGAAAGCCTCAGCGATCCTTTTGCAGCCAGTGCACAGCGTGCCCTGGAGGGTTTCAGTCGCTCGCTGGCCAAGGAACTGCGCAGCGGCGGCGTGTTGCAATTGTTGTATGTGGGCGAAGGTGCCGAGGACCAGCTGGAAGGCGCGTTGCGGTTTTTCCTGTCGCCTAAAAGCGCCTACATCTCTGGCCAGGTGATCCGCCTGCAAGCCTGTGCCACGCCGGTCGAGGATTGGACTCGCCCATTGGCCGGGCGCAAGGCGCTGGTCACCGGCGCGGCGCGTGGGATTGGCGCCTCGATCGCCGAAACCCTGGCGCGCGACGGCGCCGAGGTGATCGTGCTTGATGTGCCGCAGGCCAAGGCCGATCTCGACGCCCTCGCTGCACGCCTGGGCGCCCGCACCGTGGTGCTGGATATTTGCGCCGAAGACGCGGCAACGCAATTGATCGAACAACTGCCGGACGGCATCGACATCGTGGTGCACAACGCCGGCATCACCCGCGACAAAACCTTGGCCAATATGACCCCGGAATACTGGGACGCGGTGCTGGCGGTCAACCTCAACGCGCCGCAGGTGCTGACCAAGGCCCTGCTCGACAGCGGCACCCTGCACGACAACGGGCGCGTGGTGCTGCTGGCGTCCATCAGCGGCATCGCCGGCAATCGCGGGCAAACCAACTACGCCGCGAGCAAGGCCGGGCTGATCGGCCTGGCGCAGGCCTGGGCGCCCTTGTTGAGCGAACGCGGGATCAGCATCAATGCCGTGGCGCCTGGCTTCATCGAAACCCAGATGACCGCGCACATTCCCTTCGCCCTGCGCGAGGCCGGGCGGCGCATGAGTTCACTGGGCCAGGGCGGCTTGCCGCAGGACGTGGCCGAGGCAGTGGCCTGGCTCGGCCAACCGGGTTCCGGAGCGGTCAGCGGCCAAGCGTTGCGGGTGTGTGGGCAAAGCCTGCTGGGAGCATAAATATGGATTGGCAGACCTTAGGCACGACCCCGTTTCTACCGCCGCTGTACTGGCGTGCAGCGCTCAAGCGCAAGATCACCGGCAGCACCTTGCCCGAACAGGGATTGCGCTGCCGGGTAAGCGTCAATCCCAAGGCCGTGGCGGCCTATCGCAAGGTCTGCGGCTTTGCTGACAGCCCCATTCTGCCGGCCACTTACCCGCACATCCTGGCGTTCGGTTTGCAGATGCAATTGCTCACCGCAAAAAACTTCCCGTTCCCTTTGCTGGGGTTGATTCACCTGAGCAACCGTATTCGCATCCATCGCCCATTGGGCGCGGTCAGCGAGCTGACGGTGGCCGTGCATGCGCAAAATCTCAAGCCGCACGCCAAGGGTGCAACCTTTGAAGTGGTCACCACCGTCGAGGACGCCCTTGGCCTGCTGTGGGAAGCCGAAAGCCAGATGCTCTGCCGGGGCGTGAAGCTCGAAGGCGAGTCGGTAAGTGACGCTTTGCCCAGCCCCACGCAGGTCACCGAACTGACTCGCTGGAAAGCTCCCGCCGATATCGGCCGCCGCTACGCCCGGGTGTCGGGCGACTACAACCCGATTCACTTGAGCGCCCTGACCGCCAAGGTATTCGGCTTCCCCCAGGCTATCGCGCATGGACTCTGGAACACGGCACGCACCTTCGCCGCACTGGGTGAACACTTGCCTGCGGCCACTATTGAAATCGTGGTCGAGTTCAGAAAGCCGGTCCGCCTGCCCAGTGAAGTAACGTTGCTCGCCAGTGCGCCAGGTTCCAGTGGCGAGTTGCTGTTAACGGGCGCCGGCAACATTGAACACATGGTAGGAAAGTGGCAACCGATTGCGTGAATAACGCTGATTAATTGTATATATATAGCTTAAGTTATAGCGGACCTTTAAAGGTCCGCTTTTTTATTCAAGCCATTGATTTAAAACAGATATACCTCCCCTCTCTATACCTTTGGCATTAGTCGCTAAGCACTGACGGGCGACCCGTATATAAATCGTTAATACCAAGTTGAGCATTGCGAGAAAGAGTGCCCGGGTCTGTGATAACACCACGGACAAACGTATCGCTATCCCTAGAAGTAACGAGCGTTTGAAAACAACCAAGGTTGTACAGGTGCAAGGGAACTCAATCATGAAAACTCAAACCCAAGTAGTGCTATGGAAAGCAAGTACCGCGCTGGCCCTGATCATGGCGATGAGCCTCGGTGGCTGCAGCAGCGGTGGCGGTGGACATCACAGCAGCGTCGCCGCGTCGTCGCCTGACGCAGGCGCCGGAACCGGCACAGGTACCGGAGGCGGTACAGGCGGTGGCTCCGGTGGCGGCACTGGCGGCGGAACTGGCACTGGCGGCGGTACGGATGGAGGTACCGGTGGTGGTACTGGTGGCGGAACCGGCGGAGGTACCGGCGGTGGCACAGATGGCGGTACTGGCGGTGGTACTGGTGGTGGTACTGGTGGCGGCACCGGCGGTGGCACTGGTGGCGGCACCGGCGGCGGAACTGGCGGTGGCACTGGTGGCGGAACTGGCGGCGGAACTGGCGGTGGCACTGGTGGCGGCACCGGCGGCGGAACTGGCGGTGGCACTGGTGGCGGCACTGGCGGTGGCACCGGCGGCGGTACTGGCGGTGGAACCGGCTCGATTACAACCCCACTGGTAACCGGCCAGATTGCGGGCACCCTGGGCACCACGGTGGGCAATATCGGTACAGCGGTCGGTGAAATTGGCTCGACCTTGAACGGTGTACCTATCGTCGGCGTCACCGCCGGCGGCCTGGTGACCTCCGCCGGTAATGCGGTGACCAGCATCGGCACCGGTGTGACGACCGGTCTGGGCTCATTGGGCACTGACAGCAACTCCCTGGGCAAAACAGTTGCCGGTGTGGCCAACGGCGTTGCCGACCTGGGCACCGGTGTTTCAGGCGCTGGCAAATCCCTGGGCACCACGCTGGGTGGCATCCCTGTTGTCGGCGGCCTGACCGGTGGTGTCGGCACTGCGGCGGGGGGGCTGGTGAATAACGTCGGTCAAGCGGTCACGATGCTCGGCGACACCCTCAGCACGTCCAGTACCACGGGCCCATTGGGTTCGCTGACTAACACCGTTGGCGGCAAAGTACTGGTGCCTGTGGTGTCCCTGGTGGAAAACACCACCGGCAACCTCGGCAAGGCAACGGGCCTGGGCAATCCGGTCAATGGTGTGCTGGATAAAGTTGGCGCCACTGTCACCGGCCTAGGCGGCCAGGTTGCCAGCGCCGGCGGCACCGGCAACCCGGTCACCACGATCGTCGGCGGTGCGCTGACCGGCGTCGGTGGCGTGCTCGACAAGTCGGGTGGTTATGTCGCCCCAGCCAGTGGCGCTGCGGCGCCTGGCTTGCCGGAGCTGGTGGGTGGCCTGGTGGCCAACGTGGGTAATGGTCTGAATGCCGGCAACACCAACGGCACTGTGAGTGCAGCGGGTGTAACCGGTGGCGCAGTGGGCAACACGGTCGCCTCGCTCGGCACCGTACTGGGCGGCACCGGCGTCGCCAACACCGCCGCTACAGCGCCGGTGGCTGGCCTGGCCACTAACGTTGGTGCGGCACTCAATCCTGTGACAACCGGGGTTAGCACCTTGACGCAGAACATCGGCACCACCACAGGTATCGGCGCTCCCGTCAACGGCCTGGTGACTCAAGTCGGCGGCGCAGTCAGCGGTATCGGCACCAACCTGACCGCTGCCAATGCCAACCCGATCACTAACGCTGTAGGCACCACCGTAACGGCCGTCGGCAACACCGTAGGCGCAGTGGGCGGCTTAGTCACCGGTGGCACCAGTGGCGCAAGTGGCAGTGGTGGCGGTCTGCTCGGTGGGCTGACTGTAGGCGCTGGCGCCAGCACTTCGGCCAGTGGCAGTGCAAGCACAGGCACAAGCGGCGGTCTGGGAGGTTTGCTGAACGGCCTGACCGGCAAAAAATAGAATTGCACCTGGCCGATTAGACGGCCTCCCCTACAGCGCCTACGCTTGGTTGAGACGAGAGACCCTTATAAGTCTCTCGTCTTTTTTATGGGCTGGCGTTAACGACTGCCGCGCCCTCCCGCACCGCGTCCAAGAACCGGCGGGCCCGAAACGCTGCTGCAGTTTGACCATGGAGTGTCCTATGCGCGTGTTGACGCCGTTGTTATTGCTTACCCTCAGTGCCTACGTCCAGGCCGAGACCCTTCCCAGCTTTCTTAACAGCAACGACACCATTCGCACCCTGCCGGTGCCTAACCTTCCCGCCGATGCCTATCGACCGGTCACACCACAGACCCAGGTGCCGCAGGCGCCTGCGACCCAGAACCAGCCCTTGCAGATGGACACCAAAGTCACCATCCGCAAGCTGCAGATCGAGGGCGGTACGGTCTACCCGCTGGCGGACACGGCCAAGGCCTACGCATCGCTGATTGGCCATGAGACCAACCTGGCGCAACTGATCGAAGCCACCCGCAGCATCACCCGCCGCTATCAGGACGACGGCTACCTGTTGTCCTACGCGTTCCTGCCGCAGCAGTCCTTCGAAAACGGCCTGGTGCGCGTGGTACTGGTGGAGGGCTACATCAAGGATTATCAGCAAAGCGGCGACATCGGCTCGGTGTCGGCCTACGTCGATAAACTCGCAGAAAAACTACTGGCTGAACGCCCTCTCACGCGCAAGACGTTCGAGCGCTATACCACCCTGATGGGCCGTATCCCCGGCGTAACCCTGCAAGCGCAAGTGCCACCGCCGGGCACCACGGATGGCGCCACGCACATGAACATCGAAGCCACACGCAAGCCGTTTACAACCAGCATGAGCCTGGTCGACGAAAACCGTGGCGGCACCCAAGCCTTGCTCACCGCCACCAGCAATGCCCAGACGTCCATGGGCGAACAGCTCAACGTCAGCGGCCTGTTCCCGCCGGGCGACGATAAAGAACACTACTACCGCGTGGGCTACAGCCAGTTCATCAACGCCGAGGGCAGCCAGTTGGTAGTGGGCGCCGAGCGCTACCGCGCCGACCCCAAAAGCAACATACAGCTGGACGGCGGCTTCGAACTCAAGCCGCATCAGGCGATCGATCGCTACACCATTGGCCTCAGCCATCCGCTGATTGCCTCACCCACCGAATCCTTGACCCTGGGCACACGCCTGTATGCCGTTGACCAGACCACGCGCTATCAACTGGTGGGCTACCCCAACCGTTTCGACATCGAAACCAACCTGCGCGCGCTGGCGTTCGAGGCCGACTGGCGCAAAGCCGACACTCGCCAATTACGCATCCTCAGCGCCGGCCTGTACCAAGGCATCAACGGTCTGGGGGCCACGACCCGCAGCGACCTGGAAGTCACCAAGCCTGACCTGGACTTCTTCCGCCTGCGCCTGTCCGGCGTGCAAAGCGACAAGTTTTTCGATAACTGGCAAGGCGTGCTGTCGGGGGCGTTCTACTGGAGCGACGACACCTTGCCCGACAGTGAACGCGCCACCTTCGGCGGGCAGAATTTCGGCCGCGGATATCCCGACGACCAAGCCTCGGGTGACAAGGGTTGGGGCGTGGCCTATGAGGTCAACTACAGCTTCAACCGTGCCGGCGACTGGGTGAAGGTTCTGCAACCCTACGTGGTTCTCGACCGCGCCAAAACCTGGTTCAACGAGCTGCCGGTCAAAGGAAACGACATGTCATCGGCGGCTGTGGGACTGCGCTTTGGCGACAACAAGTACTACAACATCGCCCTTGAAGCCGCCAAGCCGATGTCGGACATCGCCCTGGACAGCTTCAACCGGCGGCCACGGTATACGCTGAGTTTCAGCTATCAACTTTGAGTGTTTGCGGTAACAGCCGTGTTCCTGGCCAATGGACTTGTCTTTGGCCAGGGGGTTGGTCTGTAGCCAGTGGTTTGTCCTTAGCCAGTGGGTTGGTCTGTAGCCATTGGCTTTGTCTTTGGTCAGCGGGTTTGTCCGTGGCGAGCGGGCTTGCCCTGCGTTGGGTCGCGAAGCGGCCCTGACCTAGTCGCCGCATTTTCCCCTTCAAAACCGCGTTGGCAGGTTTAGGCGCCGCTTCGCAGCGCAACGCGGGGCAAGCCCGCTCGCCACAGGCAAGCCCGCTCGCCACGGACACGCCTCTCGCCGCAGAAAGCCCGCGCCTACAGTTTGTGTTTGATCAGCGGAAACAGGCTGTTGAGGGTATCGATCAACCGCACCAGATAGATGGGTTTGCGAAACAGG